>LNFD01000105.1 GCA_001464255.1 Actinomycetales bacterium Ga0077552
GAGGCTCGCGCGCGCGCATCGCGCACGAGGAGTTCTTCGACTACCAGCCCACCTCGACCGCCGACCTGCCCGACCCGCGGCCGCTCGTCGAGAACCTCACGCGGTGCGTCATCGAGATCCTCGCGGGAGCCCGCGAGCTCGAGCAGGTCGCCCGCTGGGTCACCGACGACGTGTACCGCACCCTGCTAAGCCGGGCATCCATCAGCGCTCGCGCACGGGCGGCCCGCGGTGCCCCGGCGATCCGCCCCACCTTCTCGGTCGGCACCCCGCGCCTGAGCGAGCCGCGCGACGGAGTGATCGAGGCGGTCGTCATCGTCACGAGCCGGGCTCGCGCCCGCGCTGTCGCGATCCGGCTGGAAGGTCTCGACCGGCGGTGGCGCGCGAGCGCCATCACCGTGCTCTAGTCGCCCCCGTCCACGCGCGGTAGGGCGGACATGTCCGCGAATCGCCGCATCGCCGCCGTGCGCGCTTGACGAGTCCGAGCGGTGCTGTTTGACTCTATGTAAGACGGCGTCTCATTTTAAGAGACTGAGGTGCCGTCTCCCCGTCGGGCAGATCGAGAGGGCGGCCGCACCCATCGACGACACCCCGCACCCCGCCGCTCGCCGCACGCTCTGGCTCGCGCTGACCGTCACGCTGCTCGTGCAGTTCGCGCAGCACGCGACGCGCCCGATGGCCTCGTACCGAGCGCTCGGCCTCGACGCCTCGGTCGAGCAGCTCGGCTTCCTGGCGCTCTCGTTCGGCGCCCTGTCGATCGCCATCGCCATCCCGATCGGGCGGTTCGTCGACCAGCGCGGAGCCCGGGCGACGACCGTCGGCGGCATCGCCCTCATGGGCGGGGCCGCGCTCGGCCACAGCGCCGCCGCCGACCTCATCGGCCTCATCGCGGCGCACACCGCGCTCGGCCTCGGGCTCATCGTCGCCGTCGTCGGGCTGCAGGCGATCGTCTCGCACGCGGGGCCCGCCGAGGGGGCGGATGCTCGCTTCGGGCTCTTCGGAGCCACCATCTCGCTCGGCCAGGTGCTCGGGCCGATTGCGGCCGGGGTCATGGCCGAGGTGGTCATCGCGGCGGGGCTCGCGGGGCCTGGCGATCCCTACGGCACGGCCCCGACCTTCGTGCTCGCGGGCCTGCTGTGCGCGAGCGGCGCCGTCGCGGCGCTCGGCTTGCCGCGGCACCCCGGC
>LNFD01000106.1 GCA_001464255.1 Actinomycetales bacterium Ga0077552
CGGCGCAGCGCAAGGCGCAGGAGACCCTCGACATCTACGCGCCGCTCGCGCACCGGCTCGGTATCCAGACCATCAAGTGGGAGCTCGAGGACCTCTCGTTCGCGGTGCTGCAGCCGAAGATCTACGTCGAGATCGAGAGCCTCGTGCGCAACCGCACGCCCGAGCGCGAAGCGTTCGTGCAGCAGGTCATCGACGCCGTGAAGGACGACCTCCGGCAGGCGAAGATCAAGGCCGACGTCAAGGGCCGGCCGAAACAGTACTACTCGATTTACCAGAAGATGGTGCACCGCGGCCGCGACTTCGACGAGATCTACGACCTCACGGGCGTGCGCATCCTCGTCAACTCGATCCGCGACTGCTACGCCGTGCTCGGCGCCGTGCACGCGCGGTGGAACCCCATGCCCGGGCGGTTCAAGGACTACATCGCGACGCCCAAGTTCAACCTGTACCAGTCGCTGCACACGACCGTGTTCGGCCCGGGCGGGCGCCCGGTCGAGCTGCAGATCCGCACGCACGAGATGCACCAGCGGGCCGAGTTCGGCGTCGCCGCGCACTGGAAGTACAAGGAGCGCATGGCGGGCTCGAGCCGCGGTGAGGCGGGCACCGAGCGCTCCGACACCGACATGGCATGGCTCGCGCACATCTCCGACTGGCAGGCCGAGACGAGCGACCCGACCGAGTTCCTCGACAACCTGCGCTACGAGATCGGCGCCAAGGAGGTCTACGTCTTCACCCCGCAGGGCAAGGTCATCGGCCTCCCCGCGGGCGCGACCCCGGTCGACTTCGCGTACGCCGTGCACACCGAGGTCGGGCACCGCACGATGGGCGCGAAGGTCAACGGCCGCCTCGTGCCGCTCGAGACCGTGCTCAACAGCGGCGACTCGGTCGAGGTCTTCACCTCGAAGAACCCGGATGCGGGCCCGAGCCAAGACTGGCTGAACTTCGTCACGAGCACGCGGGCGCGGTCGAAGATCCGTCAGTGGTTCACGAAGGAGCGCCGCGACGAGGCCGTCGAGCAGGGCAAGGACGCCATCGCGCGAGCGATGCGCAAGCAGAACCTGCCCCTGCAACGGCTCATGTCGCAGGACGCCGTCGCGCACGTCGCCTCGCAGCTGCGCTACGAGACCGTCGAGTCGCTCTACGCCGCCGTCGGCGAGGGCCACGTCTCGACCCAGTCGGTCATCGAGAAGATCCTCGCTGCCCTGCACGTCGAGGCCGAGAGCGATGACGAGCCCTTCAGCGTGCCGACGCGCGGTCGCACGCCCGTGCGCACGAGCGACTCGGGGGTGCTCGTGCGCGGCGCCCCCGACATCCTCGTCAAGCTCGCCAAGTGCTGCACCCCCGTTCCCGGCGACGCGATCGTCGGCTTCGTGACGCGGGGGCAGGGCGTCAGCATGCACCGCGGCG
>LNFD01000107.1 GCA_001464255.1 Actinomycetales bacterium Ga0077552
AGCACGGCGAAGATCGTCGCGACCACCGCCTGCCCGGCGATCTTGGCCCATCCGCCTAGCCCGAGGCTGCGCTGCTTCCGGGTCTTCGTGAAGTCGTCGATGAAGCCGATGACGCCGAGGCCGACCATGAGGCCGAGCACGAGCAGCGCGCTCATCGTGATGGGGTCGCCCGCGACGAGGTGGCCGAAGAAGTAGCCGAGCACGGCGCCGAGGATGAAGACGATGCCGCCCATCGTGGGCGTGCCGCGCTTGGTGTGGTGCGACTGCGGACCGTCGTCACGGATGAACTGGCCCCACTCGAGCCGGTTGAACAGCCGGATGAAGAGCGGCGTGAGGAAGAGCGTGAAGGCGAGCGAGAACGCCCCGGCGAACATGAGCGCGATCATCGGTCAGCCTCCACGAGTCGCGTCACGAGTGCACCGAGCGGGGTGCGGGATGCCGCGCTCACCAGCACCACATCGCCCTCGTCGACCTGCGCACGCAGGACATCGTATGCCTGCTCGAGGGAGTCGACCAGGATCGACTCTCCGTCCCACGAGCCCTCGAGCCCCGCCGCGTTGTGGATGTGTCGCGCGCCCTGGCCGACGACGATCAGCTGCGAGACGTCGAGCCGAACGACGATGCGGCCGAGCGCGTCGTGGTCGTCGAACCAGTCGGCCGGTGTGGTGTCGAGCTCGCCGATCACCGCGATCGAGCGGCCGCGGCCGCGCGTGAGGTCGGCGAGCACGCGCAGCGAGGCCCGCACGTCGAGCGCGGTGGCCGCCGCGGTGTCATCGAGCAGCACGGCGCCGTTCGCGAGCGGCCGGCGGGCCGTGCGGCCGGGGATCTCGGGGAGGGCGCTCGCCGCGGCCGCAGCCTGCGCGAGCGGCTCGCCCGCGTCGACGCGCTGCAGCACGAGGGCGAGCGCCGCGTCGACCGCGGCCTGCCCTACCGCCTCGAGCGCGAGCTCGACGCGGTCATCCCCCGCGCGCAGCCACACGCGTGACCCCTCGAGGCGATGCTCGACGTCGTCGACGGCGAGAGCGGGAGCCGTCACGCGATCACCACCCGGCTTCGCGCAGAGCGGCGCGGGCCTCGTCGCGCGCCGAGTACTCGGTGCGCACGCCGCGGATGTCGCGGTAGTCCTGGTGCCCGGGCCCCGCCCAGAGGATCGAGTCGCCCTCGCGCGCGAGGTTCACCGCGACGCGGATGGCCTGCTCGGGCGGGCTGACCTCGTGGATCTCGGGCGTGTTGCGCGCGAGGGCGGCGCCCTCCAGCAGCGTGGCACGGATGGACGCCGGGTCTTCGAAACGCGGGTGGTGGTCGGTGATGACGAGCACGTCGCAGCCCTCGGCCGCGACGCGCGCCATCTCGTGCCGCTTGGTCGCGTCGCGATCGCCGTCGGCGCCGAAGACCATGATCGTGCGGCCCGTCGTGAAGCGCCGCACGGCGGCGAGCGTGTTCTCGAAGGCGTCGGCGCTGTGGCCGAAGTCGACGTAGACGCTCGGCCCGCGGTCGCCCGAGACCCGTTCGGTGCGCCCGGGCAGGTAGGCGTCGATGCCGCGCTCGCCGAGCGCCTCGGCGATGTCGTCGAGCGCGATGCCCGCCTCGACGAGCATGACGATGCCGAGCCCGGCGTTGGCGGCCATGTGCCCGCCGATGAGCGGCACGCGGGTCTCGAGGGCGCGGCCCTCGGGGCCCTCGAGCCGGAACCCGGTGTGGGCAAGGTGCTCGTCCGTCACCGTGACGCGCCAATCGGCCTCGACCTCGGGGCGCGAGGTGATCGTGACGACGGGGATGCGCGCAGCATCCACGACCCGCTCGCCGTAGGCGGAGTCGAGCGAGACGACGCCGCGGCGGCCGCGATCGGGGAAAAACAGCGGCAGCTTCGCCTGGAAGTATTCCTCCATGTCGGCGTAGTCGTCGAGGTGGTCGTGCGTGAGGTTCGTGAAGCCGACGACGTCGAACAGCAGGCCATCGACGCGGTGCCGACTCAGGGCCTGCGCGCTCACCTCGACGGCGACGGCGTCGACATCGGCCTCGCGCATGCGCGCGAGCAGGGCGTGCATCTCGCTCGCCTCGGGCGTCGTCAGGCGGCTGACGACCGTGAGGTCGCCGATGTGGCGCTCGGCGGTCGAGCTCAGGCCCGTCACCCGGCCGAGCTGGCGCAGGATGCCCTCGAGCAGGTAGGCCGTCGAGGTCTTGCCGTTCGTACCCGTGACGCCGAGCATGAGCGCCGGCCGGTCGTTCGTGCGGTACACCCAGGCCGAGATCTCACCGAGGGCCGCGCGCGGGTCGGGAACGACGAGCACGGGGAGGCCCGATGCCGCCGCGAGGTCGAGCCCCGAGGCATCCGTCAGCACGGCGGCCGCACCCGCCGCTGCGGCGTCGACCGCGAACTCGGCCCCGTGCCGGTGCGCGCCGCGCAGCCCGACGAAGAGGTCGCCAGCCCGCACGTCGGCCGTCGAGAGCGTGACGCCCGTGAGCGCGACGCCCTCGAGCGACCCGTGGTGCTCGAGCCCGAACGACTCGACGAGGGCGTCGAGCGGGCGGGGCTCAGGATGCTCGGGTCGCAGCACGGGGGGAACGCGGGACAACGCAACCTCAGCTCTGTCGGGGCCGACCTCTCACCAGGTCAGCGGGATGCTCGGGGCCGGAGCCGTCGACGGGGGCACCCGGAAGGTCTTCAGCACCTGGGTCATGATCGACCGGAAGGTGGGCGCGGCCGCAGCCGACACCCTCATGGTATCGGGCTTGCCGTAGGTGACGACGACCACGAACTGCGGGTCGTCGGCGGGCGCCGTGCCCGCCACGGTGACGATGCGCTCGCGGCCGTAGGCGCCGTTCTCGTAGACCTCGGCGGTGCCGGTCTTCGCCGCGACGCGGTAGCCGGGGATGGTCAGCTGGCTCGTCAGGTAGCCCTGCGTGACGACGTTCTCCATGGTCGTGATGACGTCGCGCGCGGCCGACTCGCTGACGATGCGCTCGGGCTCGCTCGGCGGCAGGTGCGTGACGGTGCCGTCGGCGTGCTCGCATCCCGTGACGAGC
>LNFD01000108.1 GCA_001464255.1 Actinomycetales bacterium Ga0077552
CGACGTCGACGAGGCCTGGCGCCCCGGGGTCGAGCAGAAGCATGCCCCCCTGCCCGCCATCCCCGGCCTGCGCGAGTTCGCCGTCGACCTCGACCGCGCGGTGTTCTCGGCCGAGGCCGTGAGTCAGGCCGAGCTCGACCGCCTGTGGGGCGAGCTCGAGCAGGCGACGCAGGCGGCCCGGGCATCCGTCACCCCCGTTCGCCGCCTGCTCAGCCGCTACCGCATGCGCCCGCGCAACGACGTCGTCGCCGATCTCTCCGATCGGCTCACCGATGCGGCAGCCCGCCGCCGACCGAGGGGAGCCCCCGCCTCATGAGACTTCGCCTCACCCTCGCGCGCTCGGCGGCCGAACCGATCGACCTGACGATCACGGCCGAGTCGACGACCACGGTCACCCAGCTCGCGCGCGAGCTGCACAACGCCGATCCGCTGTCGGCGGGCAGTGCGGGGGTGCACGACGGCGATCTCACGGTGCGGCTGCACCACGACGCCGATGTCTCGGGCGCGTCGGGGGTCTCAGTGCTCGACGCGTCGTCGCTCGTCGGTGATGTGCCGCTCGCGAGCGGCGCGGTCGTCTCGCTCGTGACCCGCTCGGTGAGCACCGCGCCCCAGGCGGCGCCCGTCGCGGCGCGCCTGCGCGTGATCTCGGGCCCGGATGCCGGGCGCACGTTCGATCTGCGCAGCGGCGTCAGCACGCTCGGCCGCGACAGCAGCAACACGGTGGTGCTCAGCGACCCGCTGGTCTCGAAGCACCACTGCCGCATCGCCGTGACCGACGCCGTCGAGATCATCGACTCGGGGTCGGCGAACGGCACGCTGGTCGACGGCCAGGCGGCCGACCGCGTCGTCGTGTCGCCCGACGACCTGGTCACCGTCGGTGACACGGTGCTCAGCGTCGAGCGGCTGAGCGGTGCACCGCAGGCCGATGCGGTGCAGGGGCCGGTGGCGTTCATCCGCTCGCCGCGGCTCGACCCGGTCTACGCCGGGGTGAAGATCAAGGCGCCCGAGCCGCCCGAGCAGCCCGAGAAGCAACGGCTGCCCTGGCTGGCGCTGCTCGCACCGCTTCTTCTGGGTGGCGTGATCTTCGCCGTCAACCCGGGCAACCCGCTCTCGGTCGTCTTCGTCGCGCTGTCGCCGCTGCTCATGGTGGCCTCGTACATCGACAACCGGCTGCAGAACAAGCGGCAGTGGAAGCGCGCGGTCGAGCAGTTCGACGCGTCGGTCGCGGCCGTGGCCGACGATATCCGGCACCTGCACGACGCCGAGCGGGCGGGCCGCCGCTCCGAGGCCCCGACGGTGGCCGAGGTGCTCGCGGCCGCACGCACCCGCTCCTCCCTGCTGTGGACCCGCCGCCCCGAGCACGAGAGCTACCTCGCGATGCGCCTCGGCTCGGGTGCGCTTCCCTCACGCCACGAGCTCGAGATGCCCGGGCAGCGCAAGGGCCCACCCGAGCTCTGGCGCAAGGTCGAAGAGCTGCAGCGCTCGATCGTGCTCGTCGACGACGTGCCCGCGGTCGAGAACCTTCGCACGAGCGGGTCGATCGGCATCGCGGGCACCGGTGACGCGGGGCGCTCCGTCGCGCGAGGCGTGCTCGTGCACGCCCTGGCCCTGCACTCGCCTGCCGAGCTCGTCGTCGTCGCGCTCGCGCCGACCACGCGGGCAGCCGATTGGGACTGGCTCAAGTGGACACCGCACGTCGGTTCGGTGCACAGCCCCCTCGGCGTCGCGCCGCTCGCCACCGCCGGCCCCTCCGCGAGCGCGCTCGTCGGCGAGCTCGAGGGCGTCATCGCCGACCGGGCGGAGCAGGAGTCGCGCGGTGACCTGCCGCCGCTGCCGAGCATCCTCGTGCTCGTCGACGACGACGCGCCCGTCGACCGTGCCCGGCTCGTCGACCTGGCCGAGCGCGGGCCCGCGGTCGGGGTTCACCTGCTCTGGGTCGCCGACCGCATCGAGCGCGTGCCGGCCGCATGCCGCACCTTCATCGACCTCGGCGCGGGTGCCGGGCTCGCGGGGTACGTGCACACCGGTATCGGCGTGACCCCCGTGCAGTGCGAGCCGCTCACCGCATCCCAGGCCCAGGAGTTCGCACGCTCGATCGCCGCCGTCAACGACGCCGGGGCTCGGGTCGATGACGCGAGCGACCTGCCGCGCTCCGTCTCGCTGCTCACCCTGCTCGGCACCGAGCTCGCTGCCGAGTCGATGTCGGTCATCGAGCGGTGGAGCGAGACCAACTCGATCCTCTCGGGCCCCTACGCCTCGACCTCGATCGGCAAGCAGAAGTCGAACCTGCGCGCCGTGTTCGGGCAATCGGCCACCGAGCCCTTCGCGCTCGACCTGCGCACCGATGGGCCCCACGCCCTTGTCGGGGGCACGACCGGCTCCGGCAAGAGCGAGTTCCTGCAGGCCTGGGTGCTCGGGCTCGCCGCGGCGCACTCGCCCCAGCGCGTCTCGTTCCTCTTCGTCGACTACAAGGGCGGCGCCGCGTTCGTGGGCCAGTTCGGGGTCGGTATATGTGACCCAGGGGACGCGGGCCGTATCGACCTGCGGGCCGAGCTGCACTACCGCGAGCACCTGTTCAACCGCAAGAAGGTGAAAGACCTCGTCGAGCTCGAGCGCAGCGGCGACCCGGAGGTTCCGCCGAGCCTGCTGATCATCGTCGACGAGTTCGCTGCCCTCGCCACCGAGGTGCCCGAGTTCGTCGATGGCGTCGTCGATGTCGCCCAGCGCGGCCGTTCGCTCGGTCTGCACCTCATCCTGGCGACGCAGCGACCGGCGGGCGTCATCAAAGACAATCTCCGCGCCAACACCAACCTCCGTGTCG
>LNFD01000109.1 GCA_001464255.1 Actinomycetales bacterium Ga0077552
AGGGCGACCCGTGCATCAACGACATCGTCGACGAGTACTTCATCACGGGCGCCGTGCCCGCCGACGGACTCGTCTGCGAGGGATGATCGACCCGTCTGCGCGTCCAGGCGGAATCGGCTAAGCTTTCACCTCGTGTCACGGCCTCGGCCGTGTCCGCCGCCTTAGCTCAGTCGGCAGAGCGTCTCACTCGTAATGAGAAGGTCGTGGGTTCGATTCCCACAGGCGGCTCCGTCATCCGGTCATCCACCCTTCCCCGGGCGCTTCCAGAAATGCGGAAGAACCTGAATCTGGCCCGCATTCTTCCGCATTCCTGGAAGGGGCTCGGGTGTCACCGTGGGATTCTGCTGGCTGACCGCCCTCGTCGCGCGACGGGCACCGACGCGCACCGGCGCGAACACGCGCGTGGGATGCTGGGGGCGATGAGCACCCCGCCCCCGCCGCATGACGACGACGACGCGAACGCCGAGAACGGCGCCCACGCCGACAACGCCTCGCACCCCGAGCACGGCTCGCGCGCCGCGACCGCCCTCGCGATCGCCGCGACGCTCGCGGCCGGTGTGGGCGTCGCGACGCAGAGCCGCATCAACGGCGAGCTCGGGCAGCGGCTCGATGACGGCTACACGGCGGCACTCATCTCGTTCGGCAGCGGTTGGCTGATCCTGCTCGCGATCCTCGCGTTTTCGCCGCGCGGCCGTGCGGGGCTCGCGCGCGTCATCACCGAGGTGCGGCACGGCCGGCTCGGCTGGTGGATGCTGCTGGGCGGTCTCGCCGGCGGTTACTTCGTGCTCGCCCAGGGCCTCGTGGCCGGGATGCTCGGCGTCACGATCTTCACGATCGCGATCGTCACCGGCCAGACCGTGACCGGGCTGACGCTCGATGCCGCGGGCTTCGCGGGAGCGCGCCGCACGGCGATCGCCCCGGCGCGGGTGATCGGCGCCGTGCTGACGATCGCGGCCGTGGCTGTGGCGGTCGTCCCGCGGCTCGGTACCGCGGGGTTCCCTCTCGCTGCGGTCGTGCTGCCGCTGCTCGCGGGCGTCGCCGTCGCCTTCCAGCAGGGGCTCAACGGCCGCGTGCGGGCCGAAGCGCGATCGGCCCTCGCCGCGACCACCATCAACTTCACGGTCGGCACCGCGGCGCTCGCCGGCGCGACGCTC
>LNFD01000110.1 GCA_001464255.1 Actinomycetales bacterium Ga0077552
CACCACGACGCGGGCGTACCTGCAGCGCATCCCGTGGCGGTCGGTCGCGATCGTCGTGCCCTTCCTCGCCGTGTTCATCGCGCTGTCGATCGGCAGCCCGGCGTTCCTCTCGGCGCAGAACATCGGCAACGTGCTCGACCGCCAGTCGGGAATCCTCATCGTCGCGGCCGCCGCGACGCTCGTGCTCATCGCGGGCGGCATCGACCTGTCGATCGGCGCCACCTACATGTTCACCGCGGTCATCTGCGGCACGATCATCGTGCGCGTGGGTGGCGAGACGGGGGCGGCGCTCGGCATCATCGCGGGCATCCTCGCCGGGCTCATCGTCGGCATCCTCAACGGGGTCATCAGCACCTACCTGAAGATCAACCCGCTGATCGCGACGCTCGCGATGAGCTTCATCATCCTGGGCGCGACGAAGCTCGTCTCGCAGTTCGGCAAGGAGGGCATCGGCCAGATCCGCGTCGACGTGCCCGAGTTCCGCTGGCTCGCGCTCACGAAGCCGCTCGGTATCTCGCTGCCGACCTGGATCGCGTTCGTCGTCATCGTCGTGCTCGGCATCGTGCTCTGGCGCACGACCTTCGGGCGCTACGTCTACGCGGCGGGCGGCAACGCCGAGGCGGCGCGGCTTGCGGGCATCCGCGTCAACCTCGTGCGCATCGCGACCTTCGCGCTCGCGGGCACGGCGGCGGGCCTCGCGGGCGTCATCGACCTCGCGCGCACGCCCTCGGCGCCCGAGAACGACGCGATCGCGACGACGCTCACCTTCACGGTGCTCGCGGGCATCGTCGTCGGCGGCACGTCGATCCTCGGCGGCTCGGGTCATCGCCATGCTCTACAACGGCTTCACGCTGCTGCGCATCGACCCGCTGTTCCAGGGCATCGCGCTCGGCGTGATCATCCTCGTGGCGGTCGGGTTCGACGCCTGGTCGAAGTTCCGACGAGCCTGACGCGGCTCCGCCCTGATCGGGGGGCGGGATGGCGGCCGGTGCGCTCCGCGCACCGGCCGCTCTCGTCTGCACGGCCGGCCGGCCTGATCCGGCGCACGCGAAACGGCGGGCGACCCCGAGGGGCCGCCCGCCGTCAGCGGTGCAGAGCTGCCTAGTGCTTATGCCCGTCGTCCTCGGAGAGGTACATGTACGGGTTGGCGATGGGCTCGTCCTCCGGCAGCGCCGGGTTCATCCACTCGGCCCAGGCGTCCTCGCCCAGCTCGCCGCGCACGTGCTCGACCGAGGCCGCGACGCGGTCGGCGACCGGCTTGAGCGGCAGACCGATGCGCTCGCCGTCGTACTTGACGACCTTCCCGTTGACGACGACCGTGTGCACGTCGGCCGTGCCGGCCTGGTACACGACGTGGGCGTAGGGGTTGAGGATGGGCGTCATGGCCGGCGACTCGTCGTTCTTGAGCAGCACGATGTCGGCCTTCTTGCCCACCGTGATCGAGCCGAGCTTGTCGGCCATGCCGAGCGTGTGCGCGCCGCCCATGGTGGCCTGCCAGACGGCGTCCTCCGCCTTCATGCGGTTGACGTTGACCGTCTCGCCGAGCGCGTGCGCCTCGAGGTGGTCGCGCGAGCGGAACGAGCTGAGCGTCGAGCGCATCGCCGAGAAGAAGTCGGCGCTCCACCACACGCTCGTGTCCATCGACAGCGAGGCGGTGATGCCGTACTTCTTCGCGACCCACGCCGAGGGGTACCCCTGGCCGGCGCTCTGCTCGCTCTCGGTGGCGATCGAGATGGTGCCGCCCGTCGCCGCGATCTTGTGGTAGCTGTCGGGGCCGAGCGAGCTCGCGTGCACGTACGTCACGGTGTCGTCCATGAAGCCGTTCTCGTACATGTACTCGATGTTGGGGTCGCCGTTGACGCCCCACACACCGGCGTGCGTGGTCACCCGCAGGCCGAGGTCGCGCGCGGCCTGGAAGGCACCCTTCTCGTGGAAGTCGGGGCCCGAGTTAACGTCGAAGGCCACCTGCAGGCCCATCATGTCGTCGGCCTTGAAGTTCTTCACCCAGTTCTGGAAGCCGGGCTCGTTCATCCACTCCCACGGGGCGCCGAGGTAGTTGCCGTACGCGAGCACGAACCGGCCCGGGATGCTCTTGAGAGCCTCCACGGCGGCGTCGGCGTAGTCGGGCGTGCGCAGGGCGTGCGACCAGTCGACGGTCGTCGTGACGCCCTGGTCGACCGACTCGAGCGCGCTGAGCTGGTTGCCCGCGGCGATGTCCTCCGCGCGGAAGACGTGGCCCCACGTGAGGTAGTAGAAGACGAAGTACTGGCTGAGCGCCCAGTCGCCTCCGTAGCCGCGCAGCGCGGTCTGCCACATGTGGCGGTGGGTGTCGATCATGCCGGGCATGATGATGCCGCCCTTGGCGTCGATCTCGAGCGCGCCCGCAGGCACCTCGAGGTGGTGGCCGACGCCGGCGATCGTGTCGTCGATGATCAGCACGTCCGCGTTCTCGAGTACCCCCGCCGAGTCGACGGTGATGACGGTGGCGTTGCGGAAGACGATCGGCCTGCCTGGGGTGAAGTCCCCGGCGCGGGGCGCGGCGTCGGTCATGAGTTCCTCCTCGTTGAGCAATTCAGTGGGGGTGTACGTCGATGTACAGCCTCAATGGAATACTAAGTCCATTCACCTGGATATATCCAGAGCAGAGCGGCACCGATCCGCGAGAGGAGCCGCGCATGGCGCAGCCCGACCACACCGCCTGGGGCCGACGCGTCTCGGCCATGGCCGTCATCGCCGCGACGGGCGTCGCGGTCATCTACATCCCCCAGCCCATCCAGACCCTCGTCGCGCGCGAGTTCGGCGTCGACGCCTCGGCGGCGGCCGCCGCGACCGTCGCCGTGCAGGCGGGCTACGCCCTCGGTGTCGTACTGCTCGTTTCGCTCGGCGACCGCTTCTCCGCGCGCTCGCAGGTCACGACCCAGCTCGTCGCGACGGCCCTCGCGCTCGCCGCGGCGGCGGCATCGCCCGCCTACGCGGTCTTCGTCGCGCTGTGCTTCGTCGCGGGCGCAACCGCGACCGTCGGGCAGCTGCTCATCTCGGCGGCGCTGCGCCTCGCACCCCCCGTGACGCGCGCGCGCACCGCCGCCGTGCTGCTCGGCTCGTTCATCGTCGGGCTCTTCGTCGTGCGCACCGCCCTCGGCACCGTCGCCGAGGTCATCGGCTGGCGCGGCGCGGTCGTGGCGTGCGCGGTCTTCGTGCTCGCCCTCGTGCCCCTCAGCCTGCGGGTCTCCCCCGCCGACAGCCCGAGCGACCCGCCCGCCTACGGCCGCATCATCGTCTCGATCCCTCGCATCGCCGCGAGCTCGCCGACCCTGCGCCTCATGACCGCCGTGCACGTGCTCTGCTTCATGGCGTTCATCTCGCTGTGGTCGATGACGACGGTCTACGCCGTGACCGAGCTCGGGCTGACCGTGACACAGGCCTCGCTCGTCGGCCTGGCCGGGCTCGCGGGCGGCGTCGCGACGATCGCCGCGGCGCCCTTGCACGCGCGCTACGGCATCCGCCGCTCGCTGACGGTCTGCATCGCGGCCTCGCTCGTGGGTGCCGTCCTCATCGCGATCGTGCCCTCGGTGCTCGCGCTGACGCTCATCGCCCTCTTCCTCGTCTCGGCGGGCATCAGCAGCGAGCAGGTGTCGACGCAGGCCGTCGCCCTCGCCTCGGTCGACCCGAGCGAGAACGGCCGCGCCAATACCGTCTACATGGCCGCCACATTCCTCGGCGGATCGCTCGCCACCGCGATCGGCTCGCAGCTCTTCCTGCTCGCCGGCTTCGCGGCGGTCGGCGTCATGGGAGCCGTGCTCATCGCGAGCGCGGCATCCCTCGCCCTCCTCGCCCACCGGCGAGGGATGCTGTCCCCCGCTAGGTGAGGCGCCAGCCGCGATCGACGTTGAGGCTGATGCCGGAGACGCCGCGGTTGTCGAGCAGGAACATCGTGGCACCGACGATGTCGGCCATCGTGGCGAGCTTGCCACCCGGGGTGCGCGACTGGTAGCCGTCGAGCGCCGCCGTCTTATCAGCCCAGAACGGGCTGTCGCCGATGATCCCGGGATGCAGGCCGTTGACGCGCATGGGGGCGAGCTCGAGCGCCATCGAGTGGGTGAGGCCCTCGACGCCGCCGTTGATCGTCGCGACGGTGGTCGAGCCGGGGTACGGCGCATCCTTCGCGCGGCCGCCGAAGAGGACGATGCCCGTGTCGACGGTCGGCACGAGGCGGTCGAGCAGCGCGTGCACCGTCTCGGTGTAGCCCACGAGCTTGAGGGTCACGAGGCGCCGGGCTCGCGCGATGTCGTACTCGCGCACCGAGTTCGCGTCGCGCTCGATGGCCGCGAGCACGAGACCGTTGATCTCGCCGATGCTCGCGAGGCTCGCGGCGATCGTCTCGGGCTCGGAGATGTCGACCCCGAGGCCCGTCGCGCCCTCACCGATCGAGGCGGCGATGGCCTCGGCCCGCTGCTGGTCGCGCCCGGTGAGCACCACGCGGTCGCCGCGGGCGACGACCTCCTTGGTGATCTCGAGGCCGATCCCGGATGTTCCGCCGACGACGACGATGGTGCGCTGAGTCACTGCTCCTCCTTG
>LNFD01000111.1 GCA_001464255.1 Actinomycetales bacterium Ga0077552
TGTCGTTCCCGTCGCCAATGTGCGGCATCCGGTTCAACACCGTCTCCAGCGATTCGACGTTCATGTTCGTCATCCGACACGTCAAGCGTGATTGCTAGGAGCTGAATGCCGGCGTCGGCGATCCCCGCAGAGATCTCCTGCCAATAGCCCTCAGTCACGACCGTCTGGGGAACGAGAATGTCCGTTCCAAGCTCCTCATGCAGAGAGACGAGTGTGGAGATGACCACGCGTCGCCACGAAGCCCAGTCCTGAAAGTCTCGTACCGGATTACGATCATCCAGAACGGGCCGAAGAAGGTAGCCAACGTGCTCGGGATCAACTGTCACCCAATCGGGTCGACGCGACGCCAAGCCCGCAGCCGCGGTCGTCTTTCCGACTCCGAACGGGCCGTTTAGCCAGATGATCACGGTGCGAGGTTACCGGTCGAGCATGGCCGGAAGGCGGGA
>LNFD01000112.1 GCA_001464255.1 Actinomycetales bacterium Ga0077552
GCCAGGGACTCCTTGCGAGTGCAGTGTGCCGTTCGCGGCACATGCCGCGCGCGGCACACTCAGCGGGTGAGGCGGCCCGACCGGTGCCGACGGTCGCGCACAGGCCGAGCGGACTCGTCGACATCTCGGGCTGGCGGCGGCGTGAAGCCGCGGTACTCGCCGGGCCCGTAGTACTCCTCAAGCCCGCGCCGCACCCCCATCCACACGATCGTGTAGATCACCCAAATGATCAGGACAATGCCGAGGATGGCGGCGACGATCAGCAGGATCGGGATGGCAGTGAACAGGGCGTCGAAGGGGGCGATCGGGTTCATGAGCAACACTCTGGCACAGCCCGTCGACGGCGCGCGCCGGAGGCTCAGCGGGTGAGGCGGGGCAGCACCTCGAGGCCGAAGACCTCGGTTGTGCAGGTGGATGCGCTCGATGCCGAGATCGAGGTAGCGCTGGATGTTCGCGCGATGCGCATCGAGATCGCTCGAGATCAGCATCCGCTCGTCGAAGTCATCGGGCCGCACGAGCTTCGCGATCTGCTCGAGGTCGTACGGCGAGCGGATGTCGCTCTTCGCGAAGCGCATACCCGCCTGCGGCCACTCGCCGAGGGCGTTCCGCATCGCCTCGGCGTCGGTCGGCGCCCACGAGAGGTGCAGGCGCAGCGCGTGCTGCGGCGCGGAGCCACGGCGGCCCGCCTCACGAGCGCCCTCCGCGAAGCGCTGCAGCAGCATCCCGAGCTTGTCGTACGGCACCGAGTCGATGAGCAGGCCGTCGGCGACCTGGCCGGCGCGCCGAGCGGTCACCGGGCCGGCGGTCGCGATGAGCAGAGGCGGGGGCTGCTCGGGGCTCGTCCAGAGCCGGCTCGACTCGAGCTGGTACCAGCGGCCCTCGTGCTTCACGTCGCGACCGGCCGAGCCGGAGGCGAAGAGCTTCTTGATGATCGTGACCGCCTCGAACAGCCGGTTGATGCGCTCGGCCGGCTCGGGCCAGTAGCCGCCGACGACGTGCTCGCTGATCGCCTCGCCGCTGCCGAGCGCGAGCCAGTGGCGGCCCGGGTAGAGGCTCGCGAGCGTCGCGGACGCTTGCGCCACGAGCGCGGGATGCCAGCGGAAGGTGGGCGCGAGGGCCCCGACCCCGAGCTCGCCCGTCGTCTGGGCGCCGAGGGCGGAGACGACGTTCCAGACGAAGGGCGCCTCGCCCTGGCTCGGGGTGAACGGTTGAGCCGCATCCCCCGCGAGCGTGCCGCGGAAGCCGTGCTGCTCGGCGAGCGCCGCGAGCCGCACGGCCTCGCGCGGGGCGAGCTGCTCGAGCGCGGCGGCGTACCCGATGGCGGGGGCGGTCATGCGGTGGGGGCCACGCTCTTCGTCGACTTGCCGGCCAGGTGCGGGCCTGCCATGACGGGCTCGTAGCGCGGCGCCTCGCCCGCGGCCACGCACGAGGGCAGGCACTCCACGATGGTCGAGTAGTTGGCGTTGTGGAAGAACGGCATGCTCTGGCGGCGCTGGCTCGCGCTCGCGGTCGACCCCGGCGCAGCATCCGGATTCACGACGCGGTGCAGCGTCGAGGTCCAGCGATCGTTCGTCCAGCGGGCCATGAGGTCGCCGATGTTGATGACGAGGGCGCCGTCGGCCGGGGGGATCGGCAGCCACGAATCCGTCGCCGCGTCGTGCACCTCGAGGCCCGCGCGGCCGGCCTCCTGGCGCAGGATCGTCAGCGTTCCGTAGTCGGTGTGCGCGCCGGCGCGCAGCTGGCCGGGCTCGGGCGCGTGCGTCTGCTCGGGGTAGTTGATGGCGCGCAACGCGCTCGGGCTCGCGTCGATGTGCGGCGCGAAGAACTCGGCAGGCAGGTCAAGGCCGAGCGCGAACAGGCGCATCAGCCGCTCGGCCAGCGCGCTCATCTCGGCGTAGTACGCCTGCCAGGTCTGCTGCAGCTCGGGCAGCGCGTCGGGCCACACGTTCGCCGTGAACAGCGCCGCCTCGGTCTCGTCGACGGACGTCAGCGAGGGGCGGATGCCCGGGCCCATGTTGAACGACTCCTTCAGGTCGCCCGGCGTCGCCTCGCCGCGCGAGGCCGCGAGCGACTCGCTGCGCATCGGGAAGTAGCCGTAGAGCCCGCCGGCCGGGCGTTCGACCGCGAGCTTGTCGTCGAGCGGCAGGTCGAAGAAGGCGCGCGCCGCGCTCCACGCCGCCTCAGCCACCGCAGGGTCGACCCCGTGGTCGACCACCTGGAAGAAGCCCACCGTGCGCAGCGTCTCGTCGAACTCGCGGCCGACGACCTGCGGGTCGCGATCGAGGCTGATGGTCGGAACGGCGATCGACGGCGTCATGGCCACACGCTACCGCCTCGGTCAGGCGGTGCACATCGCGTGAGCATCCCGCGTCCAGGAGCCTCGCCTAGCGTCGAAGCACCGACCCGGAAGAGGAGCCATGCCTGCGATCACCGCCCTGCTCGAGCGCTTCGACCGGCTCGTCGTCTGGACGATGGACGCGTTCGGGATCAAGTTCGCCCGACTCGCCCTGGGCATCGTCTTCATCTGGTTCGGCGCGCTCAAGATGATCGGCGAACTGAGCCCCGCCTACGACCTCGTCGCCGCCACGATCTACTGGCTCACGCCCGAGATCATCATCCCGCTCATCGGGCTGTGGGAGGTCGCGATCGGCGTCGCATTCCTGTTCCCGCCGTTGACCCGGCTCGCTCTGCTCCTGCTCATCCCGCAGATGCCCGCGACGTTCCTGCCCCTCGTGCTGCTGCCCGAGGTGACGTTCACCGTCATCCCGTGGGGGCTCACGCTCGAGGGCCAGTACATCGTGAAGAACCTCGTGATCATCGCGTGCGCGCTCATCATCGGCGGCACCGCGCTGCGCAAGGACCGCAGCGACCGCGAGGCCCGCACGGGCGCGATCAACGTGCCGGTCGTCGCGGGCTAGATCGGCGACTCGCCCCGCTCCAACTGCTCGAGGTAGCCGGCGAGCTTGCGGGCTCGCGTCTCGGCGCGCACGACCCCGTCGAGGCGGAAGACGATGCCGAACCGCGCTTGTGCGCTGAGCGCGGAGAACGTGGCCGCCGCGGCCGGCGATGCGTCGAGCGCGGCCCGCAGGTCTCCGGGCACGACCATGCCCTTCTGACGGTAGGCGGCATCCCACCGTCCGTCGGCCTTCGCACGCTCGACCTGCTCGAGGCCCGGCGGGCGCATGCGGCCCGCCTCGGTGAGGCGCTCGATGATGCCGACGTTGCGCTGCGACCACACCGAGCGCGGCCGCCGCGGCGTGAAGACCTGCAATGAGTAGTCGTCGTCGAGCCCGTAGATCTGCCCGTCGATCCACCCGAAGCACAGGGCCGACTCGAGGGCCTCGTCGTAGGTGATGCCGGGCGCGCTCGATCGCTTCTTGCGCATTCTCAGCCGAACGCCGGGGTGCTCGGGATGCGCCTCGAGCCAGTCCTCCCAGAGCTCCACGCGCTCGAAGAGCATCACGGGCTTCTCGGAGTTCGCGACCACGGGGCCAGCGTACGGGTGGCCTCCGACCCCGGCGCTACTGCGGTTTCGTCGCGACGCCGTCGAGCCAGAGCGTGTCGCTCGCGTCGCTGTGCGCGCCGCCCGACCCGACGTGCTTGGGGTCGATCGACGGCCCCTTCGTGATGACGTGCACGATGGCCATCGCGTGCCCGCGCCCGAGACCGTAGTCGTCGACGAGCCACCGCACGATCACGCCGGCCTTGACCGCCGGATCGTCGTACCCTCGCGCGATCGCTTCGTCGACGAGAGCCCTCGGGGTCTTGCCGGTCTTCGCCTCGACCGCGTCACATGAGCCGCTTCCTCCTTCGCGTATCGATCGACGAGGCGGTCGATCGTGGTGCTCCACCCGGCGATGCACTGGGGCCACACGTCGATGTCTGCGCCCGCGTTCGCCGCCCATGACAGCTCGAACTCCAGGTCAGTCTCCGCCCCCGCGTCGCGGAGCACGAGGGCGCACTCGAAACCGTCGTCGGGATCGGGCCAGCCGGGCCGAGCCCCCCATGCGAAGCGCACGAGGTGGTTCGGCTGGATCTCGCGGTACACACCACCCGTGATGTACGCGGTGGTGCCGTCGACG
>LNFD01000113.1 GCA_001464255.1 Actinomycetales bacterium Ga0077552
CCGGCGCAGGCCGAGCACCCTGACCACGGCGAATCCGGCCTCGACGCTCGCCGCCAGATCGACGACCGCGTCGATGCCCCAGTCGTGGTCGCCGGCCGGGTCGTCGATGACCTGGCGCACGGACCACGTGCCCGGAGCATCCGCCGGGTTCTCTTCGATCTGCACAAGGGATGCGCTGCGCGCGTTGCCGCCCGTCAGCACCTCCTCGTGGTCGGCGTAGTAGGCGTCGAGCGCCTCGGGCCAGCCCGCGTCGGGGTCGAGCGCCTCGAGGTCGTCGTCGCGCTGCAGCGCCGCGAGCTGCACGCGGCGGAACAGCTCGTTGCGCACGAGCACGAGGAATGCCCGGCGGTTGGTCGTGACATCCGGCGGCCGGGGCGGCAGCACTGGCGCGCCTTCCGTAACTTCGGACGGGGAGCTCAGCTGCTCCCACTCGTCTTGCAGGCTCGAGTCGACCTGGCGCACGAGCTCGCGCAGCCACTCGATGATGTCGCGCAGTTCGTCGGTCTTCGCCTCGTCGGGCACGGTCTGGCGGATGGCGCGGTCGGCGTCGCTCAGGTACCGCAGCAGCAGGCCCTCGCTGCGGGTGAGCTTGTAGTGGCTGACGTACTCGGTGAAGGTCATGGCCTTCTCGTAGAGGTCGCGCACGACGCTCTTGGGGCGCAGCTCGACGTCGCGGATCCACGGCTGGGTGCTCGCGAAGGTCTCGAACATCGCCGTGAGCAGCTCGTCGAGCGGCTTCGGGTACTCGACGTCGTCGAGGGCCTCCATGCGCTCGTCGTAGTCGAGCCCCTCGGCCTTCATGGCGCCGATCGCCTCGCCGCGCGCGGCGAACTGCTGCTGGGCGAGCACAGGCCGCGGGTTGTCGAGCGTCGCCTCGATGACGCTGATGACCTCGAGCGGGTAGTTCGCATCCGCGTGGTCGAGCACGCCGATGACGGCGAGCGCGAAGGGGCTGAGCGGCTGGTTGAGCGCGAAGTTCGGCTGCAGGTCGACGGTGAGCGTGATCGTCGCGGGCTCGGTCGCGCGGTCGATGACGACGACACCCGCGCGCACGAGGGTCTTCGCGATGCCGAGCGCCCGCACGACGAGCTCGCGCTGCCGGTGCGGCGGCTCGTGGTTCTCGGTGAGCAGCGCGCGCGCGGTCGCGAACACGTCTCCCCCGCGGGCGATGAGGTTGATGAGCATGGCCGCCGAGACCTGCATGCGGCTCTCGAGCGGTTCGGGCATCCCACCCACGAGGCGTTCGAAGCTCGTCTCGCTCCACGTGACGAAGCCCGCGGGCGCGGCCTTGCGCACGATCTTCTTCTTCTTCGGGTCGTCGCCGGCCTTCGTGGTGGCGAGGTGGTTCTCGACCTCGTGATCGGGCGCCTGCACGACGACGAGCCCGGCCGTGTCGTACCCGGCGCGGCCGGCGCGCCCCGCGATCTGGTGGAACTCGCGCGCGCTCAACTGCCGCATCTTCACGCCGTCGTACTTGCTGAGCGCCGTGAGCAGCACGGTGCGGATGGGCACGTTGATGCCGACGCCGAGCGTGTCGGTGCCGCAGATGACGCGCAGCAGCCCGCGCTGGGCGAGCACCTCGACGAGCCGGCGGTACTTCGGCAGCATGCCGGCGTGGTGCACGCCGATGCCCGCGCGCACGAGCCGGCTGAGCGTCGTGCCGAAGCCGGTCGCGAAGCGGAAGTCGCCGATCGCCTCGGCGATCTCGTCCCGCTGCTCGCGCGACACGATCCGGATGCTCGACAGGGCCTGCGCGCGCTCCATCGCGGCCGCCTGGCTGAAGTGCACGATGTAGATCGGCGCCTGCCCGTTCTCGAGCAGCGTCTCGACGGTCTCGTGCACGGGCGTGCGCACGTACTCGAAGGTCAGCGGGATCGGGCGCTCGGTGTGCGTGACCTCGCTCACCGGGTGCCCCGTGCGGCGCTCGAGGTCGGCGGCGATCGGCGTGACGTCGCCGAGCGTCGCGCTCATGAGCAGGAAGCGCGCGTTCGTGAGGGTCAGCAGCGGCACCTGCCACGCCCACCCGCGGTCGACGTCGGCGTAGTAGTGGAACTCGTCCATGACGACGATGCCCGCCGCGAGGTCGGCGCCCTCGCGCAGCGCCTGGTTGGCGAGAATCTCGGCCGTGCAGCAGATGATCGGCGCATCGCCGTTGACGGAGCTGTCGCCCGTGACCATGCCGACGTTCTCAGCGCCGAAGATGTCGACGAGCTGGAAGAACTTCTCGCTCACAAGCGCCTTGATCGGCGCCGTGTAGTAGGTGCGCTGCCCCTGCGCGAGGGCGATCGCGTGCGCGGCGACCGCGACGAGGCTCTTGCCCGAGCCCGTGGGCGTGGCGAGCACGACATGCGCCCCGGCGACGAGCTCGAAGATCGCCTCCTCCTGCGCGGGATACAGCGTGAGCCCGCGCCCGACGGCCCAGTTCTCGATCGCGTCGAACGCCGCGCCGGCCTCGTAGGGGCGGGGCATCGACTCGAGCAGGTTCACCCCCCGAGTCTGCCCCACCCGCCGGTCTCCACAATTCAGGAGTCGCGCGCCCGGCGGCATCTCAACAATTCAGGAACTGCGGCTCAGAAACGGGGGTTCGGGATGCTCGCACGGCGTGTCGACCGGGCGCGAGCATCCCGATCTCCTGAATTGTGGAGATCAGACTGGACGTTTTGGCACCGAACAGACATGTACGGGGTAGGACCTACTGATGAAGGAGACCCCATGGACGATCGGATGCTCACCCGCCTGCTCGATGTGTCGGCGCCCGCCACCACCGACGTCGATGAGGTCGACACCGCCGTGAGCGCCGTAGCCCGGGCAACACGGCCGCGCAGCACGCGCCGCACGCTCACCGCGATCGCGGCGGGAGGCGCTCTCGTGCTCGCGACCGGCACCGCGGCCGCAGCCGGCCCGCAGCTGCTCACCCACCTCGGCTGGTTCGCCGAAGCGTCGACCACCCAGGTCGCCAGTGACGGCACCCAGTGCGCGCAAGGATTCCGGGTCGCGGCAACCCCTGAGATCCCCCCGAGCCCCGAAGCCCTGACGATCGCCCGAGACGCCTTACTCGCGACTGACCTCGAAAGCATCGACATCTCAGGGGTTCTGGAGTGGCTCGAGCCAGACGTGGCTGCCGCCGAGGTCGTCGAAGGCGAGCCGTGGAGCCCGACAGCAGCCTCAGTCGAGGGCCTGGCGCTGTACATCGCGCTCTCTGAGCGCGTGCGTGAGGCCGTCGCCGCAGAGGGCTTCGACCCGCAGTCGATCCAACTCGATGCTGCGACCGAGTGCGACGGGCCGCTCACGGTGCCGGTCGCACCGTGACGCCCGACGCGCTCGAGAGCCTCATCCGCAACTCCGCGCGAGACGTACTGCGCTACTTCGAGCGCCGCGTCGCCCAGCCCGCCGACGCCGCCGACTGCCTGAGCGAGGTGCTGCTCGTGCTTTGGCGTGACCGGTCGCGAGTTCCTGATGACCCCCTGGAGGCGCGACTGTGGATGTTCGGCATCGCCCGCACCACGCTCGCGGCCGCCGGGCGCCGCAGCGGGCGCCGCTCCGCCGAGGTCGAGCGTCTGCGCGCCCTGCTGGAGGCAACACCCACTGACCTGCACGCCGACAGCGAAGGACTAGCAATCGACGTGCGTGAGGCGATCGCCGGGCTACCGGAGGCACAACGCGAAGTCGTGCAGATGCACCACTGGGAGGGCCTGCCGCTCGTCGACATCGCGGCGGTCGTCGGCACCTCCCCCTCGACCGTGCGCTCGCGGTACGCCGCGGCACGCGCCAGCCTCGCGCAGGCGCTTGCGCCCTACGGCGTCGACGTCTGATCCACCGCCCGCCGTCTCCACAATTCAGGAGTCGCGCGCAGAGCAGCGTCTCCACAATTCAGGAACTGCGGCGACACAACGGGGCTTCGGGATGCTCGCACGGCGTGTCGACCGCGCGCGTGCATCCCGATCTCCTGAATTGTGGAGATGCGCCCGGGCTGCGGGTAGCGCGAGGCCGCGCGGCGCTCAGGGGCGCGCCGCGCGGCTCGGGGGCTCAGCCCTCGATCTCGGCGGTGCAGTCGGTCTCGGCGTCGCCGACGGCGATGAGCACGCGGATTCCCTCGCCGCTGAGCGCGCCGTAGGCGATCTGGCAGTTGCCGAGCGCGTCGCCCTCGGTCAGCGAGCCGGCGGGCCAGGCGAAGCGCACGGTCGTGGCGTCGAGGAACTCGACGGTGGGGATGGGGTCGCGGCCCTCGGCGTAGACCTCGGCGAGCATCACAGCCGTGCCCGAGGCGAGGTCGGCGCCGATCACGGTCACCTGCCCGTCGTTGCTGCCACCCGCGTCTCCACCCGTGTCGCCCTGGTCGACGACATCGGGCAGGAGGTCGTCGGTGCTGGCGGGGGCGGCGGTGGAGCATCCGGTGAGGGCGAGGGTCAGCGCGGCGGCGACAGCCAGCAGGCGCAGTTTCGTCGTTGTCATGCGCTCAGCCTGCGGGCCGGCGGGCCCGCCCGCCATGAGCAGTACTTACCTACGACCAGCGCTTACGACCCCGGGCTCGGAACCAGGAAGAACGGGAACACCCCCGGGTTGTGCGCGTGCACGATCGCGAGGAAGACGACGAGGTCGAACAGAAGGTGCACGATGATGACGTAGGTGAGCGACTTGGTGCGGTGGAAGATCCAGCCCTGCAGCAGCGCGAAGGGGATCGTCATGAGCGGGCCCCAGGCCTGGTAGCCGAGCTCCCACAGGAAGCTCACGAAGACGATCGCCTGGAGGATGTTCGCGGTAAGCACCGGGAAGTGCCGCAGCAGCAGCACGTAGCAGGTGCAGATGAAGAACAGTTCGTCCCAGATGCCGACGGCGTTGACGCCGATGAAGAGCCGCAGCACCTCGCTCGCCTCGCTGACGGCCGGCCAGTTCTGGTACGCCCCCGAGGTGATGAAGTAGAACGGCAGGATCAGCCAGCCGAGGAACGGCACGGCGAAGAGGTATGACTTCTCCCACGGCTGCCACTTCTGCCCGCTGCGCCACGGGAAGCGGATCACGCGCCGCCGGAACACGAACCGGTCGAGCACGAACGGCACCGCGACCGCGAGGCTCAGCACGAACCCGAGCAGGAAGAAGTTGGGCCACGAGATGTCGGCCTTCACGCTCACGGTGCTGACGACGATCAGCCCGGCGGCGATGATGCCGAGGTCTTTCATGAGCTCGCGGTCGACGAAGTAGGCGACCACGAGGCCGATCACGAGCCACGGGTAACCGACGAGCCGCTCCTCGAAGCCGAACAGCGGGATCGCGCTGGTCACGACGATCGCGGCGGGCAGCAGCTTCAGGCTCAGCGCGGGCAGGGCATCCGTCGAGGGGGCGGCGTCAGCGGCGGGCATGGCGCGATTCTTGCAGATGGATGCACGATGCTTCCTGCATCAGGGCCCGACCCGCGGCACTCGCGCCACCACCTCGTCGATCACCGGGTCGAGCCCGAGCACCCGGAAGTGCCCGATGTGGGGCAGCTCGACGTTCTCGGCCCCCTCGAGAACCGAGTTTCCGGCCGGCACGTACTGGTCGAAGCTCGAGTGCAGCGAGGTGATGCGCGCGTTGACGCTCGCGGCGGCCGCGAGCTCGGTGATGACCGGCCGGGTCGGCACGAACTCGCGCCACGGCCCCATTGCGAAGCGCGCGAGCGGGCTGCCCGCGTAGGGCGTGTTGATCGAGATCATGCGCGTGAGGCGGCTGACCTCGGCTCCCTCGTCGGCGACGAGCATGGTCTTGCCGATGAGCCCACCCTTGCTGTGCGCGACGATCGTCACACCCGTGAGCTCGCGGTGCTCGAGGTAGGCGGTGAGCAGCGCGGCCATCTCCGGGATCGGGTGACGGTTGAAGCCGAGCTCGGGCACGCTGTGCACGGGATGCCCGAGGGCCGCGAGGCGGTCGCGGATGGGCTTCAGGTAGTGCCAGGTCTCGAAGACGCCGGGGATCAGCAGGACGGGAGGCGGAGCATCCGGGCCCGCCTCGATCGGCGCGGGCGGGCGCGCGCCGTACCGCCAGTACCGCAACCGCGATCGGGCCACATACGCGTAGTCGGCCACGATCGAGGCGGCGCGTCTCATACCGGCGAACCATAGCCCTGCGCTCAGCGGGTGGCAACCCCGTTGTCAGAACCCCGGATGCCCGATTGAGTGGAGCGCATCACCTCGAGCCTTCGAGGCGAGAACGAGCAAGGGGGAACATCATGAGCAACGACCACGACCCGCAGCACGATGTGACGCAGGGCGAGAACCCGGGCGCGCAGGGCGACTTCGGCGCCGGACAGGGGAACCCCGGCGAGGAGACCAGCCCCGACGAGCAGACCGGCGAGCAGACGCCGGCGATCGTGGGCGTCGAGCAGCCGCGCCGCGACGAACTCGACGACGACGCGGCGATCTGAGCCGCCACGAGTAGATCACGGCCGAACACCGGCGTCGGACGTGATCGAGGGCGCCCGCCCCCGGGGGACGGTCGCGGGCGCCCGACCATCTTCTGATGCGCGCACCCTGCCCTGAACGCCTACGCTGTCCCTGAGGACACGTCAGGGAGGGAGGCGCAGGGTGAGCTCTGCTGCTGCCGGGTGGTACACGGATCCTGATCAGCCCGCGCTGATCCGCTGGTGGGATGGCGCCGCGTGGAGCGAGCACACCCAGCCGAACCCCGCGGGCGAGCCCGTGCCCGCCCCCGTCTCGGCCGCCTCCGCGGCGCCCGCTGCCGTGCCGGCCGCCTCGGCGCCGATGTCGTCGGCCCCGTACGTTCCGCCGCCCTTCGCCGAACCGCCGCCGCCCGCACCGACCGGCGCCCTCGACTTCCCGCCGCCCGCGCTCTCCTCGCCCGAGCTCGCCTCGCCGGCGGCTCCCGTGCCGAGCGCCACTGCGGTCGCCGCGACCGGCCCCGGTGCCGCCGCTCCCGGCCGCGGCGGCGGTTCGATGCCGATCTCCGAGCCCGTGCGCCTCGTGCCCCCGACCTCCGGCTCGATCCCCGTCGCCGGGTTCCCGGGCTTCGACGACCCGCTGCCGAAGGCCAAGCCCTCCTCGGGCCCCGCCCCGCTCGCCGTGCCCACTCCCCTGCCGCCGCCCGGTGCGGCGACGGAGGCGGCGTCGACTGGGCCCGCATCCGGTTCGTTCGCCGTCGCTCCGCTCGCGACCGCGACCCCCCTGCCGGCCTCGGCCTCGACGCCGTGGACCTCGTCGACGACCTTCGCGCAGCCCACCTCGGCCGTCGACCTCGCGAGCGTCGACTACGAGCCCATGACGCGCTCGTGGGGTTCGGCCCGCCCGGTCTCGTCTCCGCGCGCGATCACCGGCGTCACGACGGGCGGGGCGTGGATGCTCGCGCTCTCGCCCCTCATCCACCTCGGGCTCGCCGCTCTCGTCTGGTGGATCACCGACGGCGGCACCACGACGGTCACGCCCTACGTCGCCGGCGGGTTCGGGGCCGCGGCCGTGCTGTGGCTCGTGCTCGGCGCCCTCACCGACTACCGGCGCCTCGGCGCCCTCGGGCACGAGTTCCGCCCCTCGGTGGGCTGGATCGTGCTGGGGCCGTTCTTCTACCTCCTGTCGCGGGCCATCCACGTGTACCGCTCGACCCGGCGCGGCACGGGCCCGACCTGGGTCTTCGTGGCGCTCGCGATCATCGTGGGCGGGGCCGGAACGCTCGCGGGCCTGGCGCTACCGCGCGACGCCTCGCTCGCCGAGCTGCGCGCCGTCGAGGTGGAGATCGCGGCCGACCTGCGCGAGCAGGGCCTCGAGTACTCGGTGATCTGCCCCTCCGAGGCCTCGGCCTCGCTCGGCTCGACCTTCGTGTGCACGGCCTACGACGAGGTGGGGCCGGCGGCCCTGCTGCGCGTCATGTGGACGGGCGTCGCGGGCGACTTCACCTACGCCTTCGAGTCGGCGCCGGAGTAGTCGGCGACAGAGCAGACCCGCTCTACCCCACCTCGGTGAGGCGGATGAACGCGCTCAGCTCGGCCACGCCCGCGGGCGAGTGCGGCAGCGAGTCGAGCAGCCCCGGCGAGTGCACGAGGTACGCCGCCCACTGCGCGCGCGAGATGGCGACGTTGAGCCGGTTGCGGTTGAGCAAGAACTCCATGCCGCGCGGCGCATCGCGCGAGCTCGACGCCGCGAGCGAGACGATCGCCACCGCGGCCTCCTGCCCCTGGAACTTGTCGACGGTGCCGACGCGACTGCCGCGCAGCCCGGCCGCATCCAGCCGCTCGCGAATGGTCTGCTGCTGGGCGTTGTACGGCGTCACAACGATGACGTCGGTGTCGGCGAGCGGCCGCGGTGCGGCATCCGGCGCTGATCGCCACGCGGTGCCGATGAGGCGGTGGATGATCGCGACGACTTCGTCTGCCTCCTCGACCGACTCGGTCGCGTTGCCGTGGTGCGCGACGGGCACCGGGTGCAGTCCGGGTGCGACGCCCTCGAGCTCGCGCTCGGCGGCGCTCGGGTGCGCGCGCAGGCGCCCCTCGTAGCTGAGCCGCGAGACGGGCTCGGCGAGGGCGGGGTGCAGCCGGCGGGTCTCGGCGAGGAAGTAGCCGAGTTCGGCCGGCAGCACGTCGTGCCCGTCGCTCAGGTAGCCGAGGGCCGAGCCGTCGATCGGCTCGGGGTGCGCGCCCTGGCTCACCTGCGGCAGCTGCTGGGGGTCGCCGAGCAGCAACAGGTTCTTCGCCGCCATGCTCGCCGCGATCGTGGCGGCGAGCGAGAACTGCCCGGCCTCGTCGATGACGAGCAGGTCGAGCGCGCGGCGCCCGACGCGCTTCGGGCTCGCGAAATCCCAGGCGGTACCCCCGATCACGTAGCCGCCTTTCCCCGTGGCGGCCCGCTCGGCGGCGAAGGCGGCGAGCTGGTCGGCCTTACCGAGCACGGTGTAGCGCGCGGTCGAGTAGTCGGCCGGGTCGGCGCCGGTCTTGGGCGCCTTGCCGACGAGTCGGCCGTCGAGGCCCGCGCGCACGACGCTCGCGAGCACGTGCTCGACGGTCGTGTGGCTCTGCGCGACGACGCCGACCGTCCAACCGTGGTCGCGCACGAGCGCGGCGATGACGTGCGAGCCGAGGTGCGTCTTGCCCGTGCCGGGAGGGCCCTGCACGGCGAGGTAGCTGCGGTCGAGGTCGAGCAGGCTCGCGACGACGGCCGCCACGCGGTCGGGCTCGCCGTCGCCGTCGGAGGTGACGGCCGCGAGCGCCGCCCCGCTTCGGGTGCGGGGCGGCACGCGCCGCAGCAGGTCGCCGACGGGCTCGGCCGGCCATTCGGGATGCGCGTCGACTAGCGCCGCCCCCCACTCCTCGATCGCGGGCTTCTGCTGGCCGGGGTCAGGCGGGCTCGCGGGCGTGAGCGCGATCGGCAGCGCGGTATACGGCTCGACGCCGTCGGCGAGCGTCTCGGTGACGACGACGAACCCCTCGCCGAGCGCCTCGATCGCAACGCTGCGGGTCGACCGCGCGAGCGGGTCGCGCGGGTTGCCGGGCAAGGGCGCGGGGCGCTGGTACACCGCGAAGGGCCCCGAGCGCCCGCTGACGCTCGGGCGCGAGCCGGGGGCCCAGGTTCCGTGCAGCGTGAGCGTGCGGCGCAGCGACCTCTGCTTGCCCGACTTGCCCCAGGGGGTCTGGTCGTGCAGGGCATCCCGATCGACGGTGAAGACGTCGCGCACGTCGCTCCACTCGTCGAGCGGGGCGACGAGGCGGTCGAAGTGCTCCCACCAGAAGGTCTTGTGCTCGCGGCGGTGGTAGTCGATCGCGGCGGCGGCGTAGGCGTAGGCGCGCTGCTCGGGGGTGCGGTCGGGCTCGATCGCGGGCGAGCCGTCGGGGTTCTGAGCAAGCTCGAGCAGCGCGGTGCGCAGCGGGGAGTCGTCGATCGTCGGGCCGTCGTCGGCCTCGACATCGTCGTCTCCGTCGTCGATGAACGACGGGGCGGGGGCGGGATGCTCGGCCGCGAGCCCCCGCAGCCACGAGGCGAGCTTCAGGGTGCTGACGCAGTCGACGCGGTTGTAGTCGCCGATGTCGTCGAGAATCTGCTGCGCGGCCGCGGTGTCGCCCGCCTCGCGCAGCTCGCGCGCGCGGATGTACTCCGCGATCGAGTCGTCGCCCCGCGCGACCGCGGCGCCCTCGCGCGCACCGGGCCAGTAGAGCGGCTCGAGGTACTTGATCGAGTAGCTGGGCGTGCCGACGCGCAGGGCGTTCTTGACGACCGGGTACAGGTCGACGAGCAGTCCGCTGCGCAGCCACTCGTCGACGGTGCTCTCGCCCACGCCGTGCCGAGCGGCGATCGAGCGCAGGTGGGTGCGCTCGTAGGAGGCGTAGTGGTAGACGTGCAGGTCGGGGTGCGTCTGCCGCCGGGCCTCGACGTCGGCGAGGAAGGCGAGCAGGGCATCCCGCTCGTCGGCGAAGCTGTGCGCCCAGTAGGGCGTGAAGGCCTCGGCGGTGTCGACCATGCCGAAGAGGTAGTCGAGGCCCCACTGGCGCGGGTCGTGCTCGGTGTAGAGCGGGTCGCCTTCGAAGTCGAAGTACAGGTCGCCGGGGCTCGGCGCCGGGAGTGCGTGCAGGGCGCCGGCGTCGCGCACGCGCACGGGAGGCGGCGATCCGGGTGTGGCGGCGCTCTGCAGCGATGCCTGCAGCCGCAGGGTGTCGAGCGTGCTCGCGGCGATGCCCTCGATGCTGCCCGTGCTCGTCGCGAGCTCGGCGAGCGTCTCGATGCCGGCGGCGCCGAGCTTGGTCCACTGCGCGCCCGTGAGGCCGGCGACCTGGCTGACGTCGTCGTGGGCGGCGATCTCGCTCGCGCACCAGGCGCACGTGCGGCAGTGGGTGACGCTCGGGTCGCGCCAGGCGATCGGCCCGGCGGCAGCGTGCCGCTCGCGCAGCAGGCGGTGCAGGCGCGCGCGGCGGGCCCGCAGCACGGGCGCGATGTCGTCGAGGCGGTGGATGCTCACCTCGCGCGTGCCGAGGATCAGGTCAACCTCGGGGTCGACGGCGATGCCGAGCCGCTCGAGCTGCTCGGCGTAGGCGGCGAGCTGCAGCAGGGCCGTGACCTTCGCGCGGCGGGCGAGCTTGCTGTCTTGCACGCGGTAGGCGCCCTCGGGGGTGCGCACGAGGAAGTCGGCGAAGCCGACGAAGGCGATCGGCAGGTCGGCGGGCTGGCCGCTGTCGGACGGCGCGGGGCTGTGGTCGCGGTCGACGAAGGTGGCCTGCACGATCACCGGAACCCCGGCGCGCAGGGCCTCGAGCGTCTGCTCGGCGAATGGCTCGATGGCGTCGAGGCCCGACTGCGTGGCGCGGTCGATCTCGAGCACCTCGCCGCGCGCGCGGTAGTCGGCGATGATGGCGCGCTCGTGCGCGTCGCCGAGCAGGGCGGTGCGCTCGAGCATCTCGTCGGTGGGCTGCACGACGGCGGCGATGCGCCCGAGGCGCGCGTCGAGGTCGCGCGCGACGGCGAACTCGCAGCTCGCCGCGCGCGTGAGGTCGCTCGCCGAGGTGACGAGCAGCTGCTCGCCGTGCTCGTTCGTCGTCAGGTACACAGGGGACTCCTCCGGCCAGGGGTCTGCTCAGGCTAGGGCCCACCACCGACAGCAGCCGTCAACCCCTAGACGCGAGCGTCGAGCAGGAGTTGACTGGGCCCCCTCGCGGGCTCGACCCGGGCCCCGAGTACCGAAGGGGATCCACCATGTCGTCTGTCGCCCGCATCACCACCATCACGGCCCGCTCGGAGAAGAGCTTCGAAGACGCCGTGCACGTCGGCATCGACCGCGCCAACAGCACGCTGCGCGGCGTGAGCGGCGCTTGGATCAAGGAGCAGAAAGTCGCCATCGAGGGCGGCAAGGTCACTGCCTACCAGGTGACCATGGAGGTCACCTTCGTGCTCGACGACTAATCGCCGTCGCCCTCCCCGTCGAGCTGAATCTGGAGAGCCTCGAAGCTCCAGGCACTCGAGCTCGTCAGTCCCTCGAGCGGCGAGTCGCCCTTGGGCTCGCCCTCCCAATAATCGAGTTCCGCCGGCGGGAGAGGCGCGAAGAACGCCTCGGTTGTATCGACGCCGGGCAAGAAGCCCAGTTCCCGCTCTGTTTGGGCATCATCTGGTTGAGTAGCCATCGTTGAAGCCGCCTCTCGCAACCGTGCGTGTGGCAAGAGTGTACTCAGCTAGAGCCCCGGCAGGGTCGGGGCGGGCGGGGCGTGCTCGCGCACTCCGCGGGTGTGGCTGATGAGCACGGCGCGCAGGCGCACGGCGGCGCGGTCGGCGGCGGTGGATGCGGCGAGCATCCACTCGCGATCGAGGCGGCCGGGGTCGGGGCCGCCGCGCCGCTCGAGCGCGAGGATGAGCTCGGTCGCGCCCGCCTGCCGTGCAACGCCGTCGATGACCGTGAACAGCGTGTCGGCGGCATCGGCGGGCGCACGCCGCGGCAGGTCGTCGCACGGCATCGCCAGGCCGCCGAATCCGAGGTCGTTCGGCGGGAAGAAGAACCACAGCTGCCAGCGGATCGCCGGCCCGAGCGCGAACGCGAGCCGCGCCTCGGGGGTCTGCAGGTCGTCGTCGGTGATCGGGCGCGTGATGGTGGGCTGGTAGGTGCGGAAGGCTCCGGTCATGCGGGGCAGGATGCCCGGCGCGCGCCCGCTGGGCGCAGCGAGTCGCGGCACCGATGCATGCGGTGCATCACGAGCAATCGCTCGATGAGGAACCACCCGCGCTCGACCTGGATCCCTCCGCTCGGAACGAAGGCGTTGAGGTCGATCCTCACGATGGTCGGCGACTCGAGCACGAGGGTCGTGCCCGTCGAGACGTACTGGAAAAGGTTCGGCGCCACCGGCGTGAATTCGATCCTCGAGGTGTTGTCGAGCGGTTCAGACGGTTGCCCCAGTTCGAAGACGTACTCGGTTCTGATCGCCAGGGCGCCCGGAGTGACACTGTCGATGCTCGTCACGCGCAGGAGCGTCGAGAAACGGTAGATGCCCGGCTGCAGGGTCAGAACACCGCCCGCTCCCCCGCTTCCCCCGGTCGCCAGCTCGAGGTCGAGCTCGCCCGAGACCGCGGTGAGCGGAAGGGTGATCCCCGTGCCCGGCTCGACCAGTTGCGCGCCGACGGCGAAGTAGGCGTAGTCGACCGCGCCCGGAACCCCTTGAGGGCCGGCCTCGCCCTGAGGCCCGGGCGTCCCCTGCGGCCCCGGTGCACCGGTCGCGCCCGCTGGGCCCTGCGGTCCGGCGGCTCCCCGGGCACCCGCGGGCCCGGTGGCGCCCGGTGCCCCGGGTGCGCCCGGCTGACCCGCTGCGCCGTCAGCCCCATCAGCCCCGTCCGCTCCGTCGGCTCCCGGCTCCCCCGCCGGGCCCTGGGCCCCGGCCGGGCCGGTCGCGGCGCCGAGCAGGCTCGCGCCGAGCATCCCGCCCCCGGCGCCGACCAGGGCGGTGATGAGGCAGGCGATGACGAGGGCGCGCAGAGTGACCACGAGGCTCGCTTTCGAGGGGTCGTTCGAACGGGTGATTCGACTGTACCGATGGTGAGCCGTCGTCGACAGACCCCGGTAGATTCGCGTCATGTACCGGCAGATCGCGCGCAACAAGCGGTGGAGCATCCTGCTCATCGCGCTCTTCTGCGTGGCTGTGGTCGGGCTCGGGGTGTTCAGCGCGTGGGTGGTCGGCGACGTGTGGCCGTTCTGGCTGCTGCTGATCTTCTGCCCGCTCTACGTGTGGTGGGCGCTCAGCTCGGCGACGACGTCGGCCGCGAGCACCGCCGGGTGGGCGGCCGTGGATGCTGAGCAGCAGCCCCGACTGCACCGGGTGGTGGAGACGACGGCGATCCGGGCGGGCATCCCTAGCCCCAAGGTCGGCGTGATCGACGACCCCGTCCCCAACGCGTTCGCCGCGTCGCTGAGCCCCAAGAACGCGGTCATCGGCGTGACGACCGGAGCCCTCGACCTGCTCGACGACAGCGAGCTCGAGGCGGTCGTCGCGCACGAGGTGGCGCACATCGTCAACCAGGACGGGCGCGTCACCCTGACGACCTTCGCCCTCGTCGGCTCGATCGCCTCGGTCGCCGGCATGCTTCTCGTGCTCGGCTGGGCTCTCGTGCGCTCGGTGCTGAGCGAGTTCAAGATGGGGCTGGGCCTCATCATGGGGATGCTCGGCCTCGTGATGATCGTCATCGGCACCGCCTTCGCGGCCGTGGCCTTCGTGCTCGGCCCCCTCATCAGCTCGGCGGTCTCGCGCCGCCGCGAGTTCCTCGCCGACGCGAGCGGCGTCGAGCTGACGCGGTTCCCGGAGGGGCTCGTGCGGGCGCTGGAGAAGATCCACGCGCACCCGTCGACGGTGAAGGCCGCGTCGTTCGAGGTGCGGGGGCTGTTCTTCGTCAACACGATCGGTGAAGGGCTGCTCGCGCAGTGGCTCGGCTCGCACCCGCCCGTGGCCGAGCGGGTCGAGCGGCTGAAGGAGATCGGGCGGGGGTTCTAGCGCCACCGTCGCAGTAGCGCCCACGGCAGCGGTATGCGAGCCTGAGGTTCTCTCTCATCCACCGGAGGATCGTGAACCGTCACACACCGCCTTGGCGCCACGTGGCGCTGGTCGCCAGCACCTGCCTGCTGCTGATCGCCGGCTGCGCCCCGATTGAGCCGGCTCCGGCGAGCGCATCCGCAATGGCCCCGGGGTCGTCCCCGCTCTCGTCGATGGTTGCTTGGAGGTACGCTGCCGCTGTCTCAATGTCAGTGAGATAATTCGCCGCGTCGAACCGCCTGAAGGTCTCAGTCGCCATTTCTTGCTTCCCTCCACTCTTCGGCTAGACGATGTGCCCGCCTGATGTCTCTTGACTGGGTCGACTTGTCTCCGCCGCACAGCAAGATCACCATTACGTCGCCGTGCTCCACGTAGTACACGCGCAGGCCGGGTCCGTAGTCGATCCGCAATTCCGAAACTCCCAAGCCGACCGGTCGCACATCGCCGGTCAGGACACGCGTTACAGCAACACGATCCCTCAGCCCAGCGATCCACCGTTGAAACTCAGGACTCTCGTGAAGCTCGACCGTTGTCAACTGTAGTTCACAACTCTTCCGTAATCAACGGAGCTCCGGCCAACCCCTCGGCGCCACAGCGCCCTCGAACAGGTCGCCCGAACAGTAGCGCCCACCACCGACATGGATGAGCCTGCGGCCGCGTGCCCGACCCACTAGTTAGCGCGATCGTGCGAGAATGTGACGCATGGATGCTCCCCGATCGTCGCCCGCACGGCCGCTGACCGACTACCCGCGCCCCTCGGTCGCCGTCGATACCGCGGTCTTCACCGTGCGCGGCGACGAGCTGTGCGTCGTACTGGTCGAGGGCCGCGACGGCCGGCGACGCTTGCCCGGCACCTTCCTGCACGAGGGCGAGCGCCTGGTCGACGCGGTGCGACGGTCGCTCGCCGCGAAGGCGGGCATCGGCGGCGGCGAGCCGCGGCAGCTGCAGGTGTTCGACGAGCCGCACCGCGACGACCGCGGCTGGGTGCTGTCGGTCGCGCACGCGATGGCGCTGCGGGCCGAGCTGCTTCCGGCGGAGGCCGGCGTGCCGATCGACCGCGCCGACCCTCTCGACTTCGACCACGGACGCATCCTCGCGATCGCCGTGGAGCGCATCCGCACCGACTACGCGACGATGCCCGACCCCTGGAACCTCATGCCGCCCGCCTTCACCCTGCGCGAGCTGCTGCTGCTGCACACCGCCGTCGACCCCTCGACGCCGCAGCGCGACACCTTCCGCCGCATGATGGAGCCGCTGCTCGTCGAGACCGGCGAGTACACCTCGGGAACGGTCGGCAAGCCGTCGCGGCTGTTCCGCAAGCCGACGGCCGATGAGGTGGCGGCCCGCCGCCGCAAGCACGAGGATGCCGTGCGCACGGGCGCGCGTCGCACTTCGCGCTCTCGCAGCGACGAGGTTCCCGCCGACCGCCTGCTGACGCAGTCGACGCGGGCGCGCTCGCTCGACGCCTGGCTGCCCCTCGATCAGCTGCCGACGGATGCCCGGCACACGATCCGCCTCGACCGTGGCCCGGCGGGCGTGGTCGCGCGGGTGCTCGCCGACGAGGGTTCAGCGCTCTGGACCTTCCGCGCGCTCGTCACCACCTACGAGCGCGCCGAGAACCGCATCGGCCCGGATGCCCAGCTGCAGTCGATCTCTCTGCACGGCCCCGGCGGCCGCGAGCTGTCGATCGTGCGGTTCTAGGCGCCTGGCTCGGCATCGCCCTTCTCGGAGCCGAGCCGGTCGGCGTCGGCGGCACCGCGGCTGGGGGCGGCCATGACGCGCTCGCTGCGGTCGAACTCCTTCTTGGCTCCGCGCCGCACGTCGCGGAGGTAGCGGCCGACCGAGAGGCTGCTGGCGTGCACGGCGTCGGCGTCGACGTCCCACGCCATCGAGCTGCCGGGGTCAAAGCCCAGGTCGCGGCCGACGGCGATCGCGTCTTGCCCCGCACCGAGGTACACGAAGTCCCAGCCGAGCTCGTCGGCGAGCCCGGTGATGAGCTGATTGACGCGGTGGCCCGTCCAGCGCTTGCTGGCGTTTTCGTGCCCGTCGGTGACGACAACCACCTGCACGGTCGCGGGCTGAGCGTGCACGGGCATGGCCGAGAGCGCCGAGCGGAAGCCTTCGAGCGAGTCGCCGAGAGCATCCAGCAGCGCGGTCATGCCGCGGGGCTCGAGCTGCACGCGGACGGCGGCGGGGTCGGCGAAGGTCGCCTGGTGCTCGACGACGTCGTCGAACGCGACGATGTCGACGGTCAGTCGGCCGGGCAGGGCGGCCTGCTGGGCGAGCAGGCTCTCGAGTCCGCCGACCATGTCGTCGCGGATCGCCTGCATGGAGCCGCTGCGGTCGATGATGAGCAGCAGGGCGGTGTAGGTGGTGTCGGTCATGATGCCTCCGGGCTTTCAGTGGTCGCGCGTGCGGCCTGGTCGGTGATGCGGGTGAGTGCCTCGCGCAGGAAGCGCTTCGGATCCGCGGCGGGGAGCGCCGCCACGACGTCGGCGAGCGCCTGCTCGACCGGCACGCCGCGGTGGAGGGCCGCGTAGAGCGCGGCGACGGAGGGCGTGCGGCTTTGGGCGGCGACGCAGTGCAGCAGCACGGTCTTGTCATCAGCGCGCAGGGCGGCGATGGCGTCGACCGTGTCGCGCAACACGAGGTCGAGGTTCGGGTTCGCCTCGGGCTCGTCGCGGTCGATGAGCCACACCTCGACGTGGTCGGTCGCCCGGCGCTGGTCAGTACCGATGCGGCAGAGCGACACGACCGCGTCGGCCGAGGTCTCGTCGAGGTCGACGATCGAGCCGAGTAGCACCCTCGGGTCGTGCGGGTGCGGGGTGAGCGAGCGCTCGGGGTACCAGTCGAGGTAGTCCATGCGGGGACCGGTCGGCCAGCCCGTGTCGTCGGGCTCGCCGCCGCGCGCGGCCAGCGTGCCGAGCGCGACGAGGTCGTGCGCGCGCAGACCGGGGTGGCCGTGCAGCACCCGACGCCAGGCGCTCGGCACCGCGCTCGCGCCGAACGCGGCGCCGAGCAGCCCGCCGGCGATGGCCGCGACCGTGTCGGTGTCGCGCCCGCCGCGCACAGCGCGCTCGAGGCCGTCACGGAGGGCGGCAGCATCACGGTGAGCAGAGACCGCACCGTGGATGCTCGACCACGCCCCCTGCAGCGCTTCGACGACCCAACCGTTGCGCGCGAAGTCGCGCGGCCGACGCTGCTCGGCGTCGTCGAGCAGGGCGGCCCAGCGCTCGCGCCGCGCGGCGGGGAGGGCGGGCAGGCCGATGCGGGCATCCGGAGTGCCTGACAGGATCGCGTGGCGGATGGCGAGAGTCCACAGCACGCACGCGTCGCCCGCGTCGTCGTCCCAGTGGGTGAGCGAGCTGATGGCGCGGGCGGCCTCGGTTGCGGCGACCGGGTCGTGCAGGTAGGCGACCGGCGCGGTGCGCATGAGCGATCCGTTGCCCGCCGACCGACCGGTGCGCTCGTGCAGGGCCTGAGCCGCAGCACGTGCCGCGGCCGCGGTGCCGCCGTGGCGCTCGGCCTCGGCGAGCACGGCGCGGGTCTGCACGCCGACGTCGGCTGCGGTGCGGGCCCAGGTGATCCATGCGGCGACGATCTCGTCGAGCACGGCCTCGTCGCGCAGGTCGGCCCCGCGAGCGGCGGCCTGCGCGATGGGCACGGCCATGGATGTGTCGTCGGTCCACTCCCCCGGCGCCCAGCCGAAGCCGCCGCCGCCGATCATGCCGACCGGCGCGTCGTCGGGCAGCGGGTCGCCGAACTCGTAGCCGGCGCCGAGGGCATCGCCAGCCGCGAGGCCGAGCAGCACGCCGGCGGCGCGGTCGGTCGAGACGGTCGGGCGAGGGGAATGGGTCATGCGGTCTCCTTGGGGTTCTCGAACGGTAAGCGTGAGGACTGACATTGACGGGTTCGCTCAATTACGCCGGGGTGACCGGCTCGCGAGTGGCGATGTGCCGCTGTTGTCATGTGACATCGACGACACATCAGCCTGAAGACACTCAGTCACAGGTCAGACGGCGGCGAGCAGCGGGTGCGCGCGGTCGAGGGCGGTCAGGTGCAGCAGGCCGCGGTCGGTCGGGCCGGCGGCGCCCCCGGCGACCCGCACCCCGAGCCCGGTGGCGGCGATGCGGTCGTCGTCGCGGGCGACCTCGAACCAGCGGTCGCCGACTTCTCCCCCGTGCAGACGTCGGCCCTGCAGGGCTCGGGCGAAGGCGCGAGCCCGCTCGGCGCTGGTGGCGACGGGGTCGGCGAGACGAGCATCCACCGCCGCGGACTGCACGATGCCGGCGTAGCGCGAGCGCAGTCCCGAGCCCGAGCAGAACAGCTCGAGGCCCATGATGCGCCCGCCGATGCCGATGATGACGCCGCGCTGGCCGTCGATCAAACGCGGCGGGCGGATGCTCTGCCGATCGAGCTGGTGCGTGAACGAGCGCGTCTCGCTGCGACCGAGGCGCTGCTCGATGGCGTCGATGCGGTGCCACACTCGTGACTGCCGGTCGTCGCGCTGCAGTTCACTGACGAGCCGATCGTGCGCCGACTCGTCGCCGTACCGCACAACGAGAGAGGCGCGGCGTCCGCCGGCGCGGTGGTCGGCGGCTCCGCCCCAGCGACCCTGCTCGATGCAGAGTGCGGGCAGCTCGCGGCGCTCGCGCGGTGCGAGCACCATGCTGCGGGCGAGCATGCGGTTCTGCCAGCCGCCCTCGAGCAGATCGCCCTCGAGGGCGACGAGCGGGCGGGTGGCAAGGCTCTGGGCCTCAAGGGTGTCGACGGAGGCCCCCTCCGCGCGTTCGGAGATGCGCAGGGCGTCGGGCGCCCAGTCGAGAGAGCCGATGCGCGGGGCGTCGACCCAGACCGGGAAGACGGTGAGTCCGGCGTGGTGCGTGCCCTGGCCGACGTGGAGGGCGGGGATCGTGGTGTGCATGGGGGCCTCCTGGGGGTGCCGAACGAGGTGCGGGGCGGTGGGTTCCAATTTGTCGCACTTTCGCTCAAATGGACTGTAGCACATGGTTAGCGCGGAACAGCGATTAGTCATCTGATACTGTCTCACCA
>LNFD01000114.1 GCA_001464255.1 Actinomycetales bacterium Ga0077552
CGCTCGACGCGGGAGTCGCCCCCGAGTTGAGCGCCCCCGTCTCGATCGACGGCGGGTTCACCGTTGAGATCACGAATCCTGATGCTGAGGCCGATTACCTGCTCGCCGTGCCGGAGGGCGCTACGGTCACGCGCGACGAGTGGATCGTTACCGTCTCGGGGCTCGCCGATGGGGCATCCGCAGAGCTCACCGTGACCGCGACGCGCGCTGGTCGCGCTGATGCGCCCGCATCCGTCATCGGTGACGCACTGCCCGCCGCGCCGCTGCCGCAGCTGGGCACCATCGTGCGCACCGCCGACGGCTTCACCGTGTCGCTCGTCGAGCCTGTCGACGGCGTCGACTACGTGCTCTCCGTGACCGCGGGCAGTGTGGCCATGAGTGAGGGTGTGATCGTGGTCACCGGCCTCGAGCCCGGCCAGGAGTCGACGCTCACCGTGACCGCTTCGCTCGCCGATCACGTCGACAGCGCCGCTGCCACCTCGAGCGCGGCGCTCGTGACGGGTACTGCGCCCGAGCTCTCGCTCGGCGATCGCACGGCCGATGGCTTCTCGCTGACGATCGACAATCCGGCCGACGGCGTCGGATACCTCGTCTCGAGCACGGCGGGTGTTGTCACCCTGAGCGGCACGACAGTCGTGGTCTCGGGCCTTGCTCCGGCACAGATGGCGACCGTCACTGTGGTCGCTGTCGCTGACGGCCGCACCGACGCTCCGTCGAGCGTGGCCTCCTCCGCCCTCGGTCAGGGCACTATCGACGCCGATGGCATCGTGCCGACGCTCAACGGCTTTTCGGTCCTCATCGCCGACTTCGACGCCGAGGCGACCTACAGGCTGTCGACAACGGCCGGCTCGGCAGTGTTCGACGGGTCGATGCTCGTGGTCACCGGCCTCGAGCCCGGCCAGTCGGCGACCGTGACGATCGCCTACTCGAAGGAGGGCGAGACAGATGCGACGGTGGATATCACCGGTGCTGCGCTCGCGATCGGTACCGAGCCGACGTTCTCTGGCTCAACGAGCGTGACGGGCGGCTTTCGTTTCTCGATCACGAATTTCTCCAGCGAGATCAGCTACTCGTTTGCGGTGACGAATGCCGCGAGCGTCACGATGAGCGGGTCGACGGTGACCGTTTCCGGTCTCGCGCCCGGTGCGACGTCAGCCGTCACGGTCACCGCGAGCCGTCCGGGCTACCGCGACGCCGTTGCGGTGACCTCTGGAGTCGCGCTGCCGCCGGTTCCCGCGCCGCCAGCCCCCGCTCCGGCGCCGCCCGCGCCGCCGGCTCCCGCCCCGGCTCCGCAGGCGCCACAGCAGTCGACGCCGCAGAACCCGGGCTCAGGCTCAGTGATCATCGGAGGCCAGACGCGCGAGTCGACCGTGGAGGTCGACGGGCAGCGCTTCACGGTCGCAACCGAGGGTGCTCGACTCGTGGTTGAGCCGACGTCACCGGCACGTTCCGGAACCACCGCGAGCACGACCCCGGTCGTGGTCGTCGGCGGTGACCTGAGCATCGCGGTCGACGGCTTCATCGCCGGTGGTGAGATCGAGATTTGGGCCTTCTCGACCCCGACCTGGCTTGCGAACATGACCGCCGACGCTCGCAACGCCGCTCGAACGATGGTCACCCTGCCTCTGAGCATTCAGCCGGGGCAACACACGATCGTCGTGACTGGCACCGGGCCGCAGGGCGAGCCGATCGAGCTCTCACTCGGAATCCTCGTCATCGATCAGGTCGAGGCGCCCGCCGCAGCCGACTCGGCGGACGAGAACGAGGCGGCCGATGCGACGAGTGAGACGCGGGCCGACGGATTCACCACGGGCGGGCTGCCCGCGCTCGGCGCCGGCACCCTCGCCGTCGCCCTCGCACTCGCGATCGCCGTGCTGCTGCTGCTTGCCGTGCTGCGCCGTCGCCGCCGAGACGATGAAGAGGAGTCGGCGGTGATCTAGTCGGGCGCGCGCATCGCGGGGCTGATGGCCCTAGTGGCGATTCCCGCAGCACGGTAGACCTGGAGTCGTGACCCGCCTCCTCGCGCTCGTGCGCCGCTTCCCGCTCGTCGCCGTCACCGTCGCGATCGGGCTCGTCGCGGGCGCGCTCGTCGCCGCGGGCCTCGAACCGGCCGCGCGCTGGCTCATCTCGCTCTACGCGCTCGCGATCGCCGCGGTCGAGGCCGTGCGCATGGTCCGCGGGCTGCTGTCGAAGCAGTTCGGCCTCGACATCCTCGCCGTCACGGCGATCGTCAGCACGATCCTCGTGGGGGAGTACTGGGCGAGCCTCGTCATCGTGCTCATGCTCACGGGCGGCGAGGCCCTCGAGGTCGCCGCCGCCGGCCGCGCCCAGCGCGAGCTGCGCGCGCTGCTCGACCGCGTTCCGCAGCTCGCCCACCGCATCGATGCCGACGGCAGCATCGTGGATGTCGCGGCCGACCAGGTGCGTGTCGGCGACCGGTTGCTCGTGCGCCCCGCCGAGATCGTGCCCGTCGATGCCGAGCTCGCGAGCCCGCTCGGCGACTTCGACGAGTCATCGCTCACGGGCGAGAGCCTGCCCGTGGACAAGGTCGCGGGCGACCCCGTGCTGAGCGGCTCGGTCAACGGACCCTCCGCCGTCGAGGTCGTCGCTACGGCCCTGGCCGCCGACTCGCAGTACCAGCGCATCGTCGAGCTCGTGCGCGATGCCGCGAGCAGCAAGGCGCCGCTCGTTCGCCTCGCCGACCGCTACGCCCTGCCCTTCACGGCCGTCTCGCTCGGCATCGCGGGCGTCGCCTGGGCGCTCAGCGGCGACCCCGTGCGCTTCGCCGAAGTGCTCGTCGTCGCGACGCCGTGCCCCCTGCTCATCGCGGCTCCCGTGGCGTTCATGGGCGGCATGAGCAGCGCGGCCAAACGGGGCATCGTCATGAAGAACGCGGGCTCGCTCGAGAAGCTCGCCCGCGCGCACACGGTCGCCTTCGACAAGACGGGCACGCTCACGAGAGGGCGCCCCGCGGTGGTGGCGGCTCACGCCGAGCCCGGGTTCGCGCACGACGACTTCGTGCAGCTCGTCGCCTCGGCCGAGCGCTACTCGTCGCACGTGCTCGCCGAGTCGCTGCAGCGCGCCGCGGTCGAGCGCGGGCTGCCGCTGCTCGACGCGGTCGAGGCCCGCGAGGTCGCGGCGCACGGCGTCATCGCCACGATCAGCGGTCGGCAGGTCGTGGTCGGCAAGCCCGGCTTCGTGGCCGAGCACGCTCCCGATACGGCCGAGCGCCCGGGCGCGAGCGGCGAGGCGGTCGTCTACGCCGCGATCGACGGCCGGTTCGCGGGCGTCGTCGTGCTGCGGGATGCCGTGCGCGACGACGCACCGGCGACGCTCGCCGCGCTGCGGGCGCTGGGGGTCGCGCGCATCCTGATGGTCACGGGCGATATCGGGGCCACGGCGCGCCCCATCGCCGCGGGCCTCGGCATCACCGAGGTGCACGCCGAGTGCCTGCCCGACGACAAGGTGCGCATCATCCGCGAGGCGCAGCCGCGGCCCGTCGTCATGGTCGGCGACGGCGTCAACGACGCACCCGTGCTCGCGGTGAGCGACGTCGGCATCGCGATGGGAGCGAAGGGATCGACGGCGGCGAGCGAATCGGCCGACGTCGTGATCCTGCTCGACGACATCGCGCGCGTCGCGCGCGCGGTCGCGATCGGCCAGCGCACGGTGCGCATCGCCCTGCAGAGCATCTGGCTCGGCATCGCGATCTCGATCGGGCTCATGCTCGTCGCGGCCGTCGGCCTGCTGCCCGCGATCGCGGGCGCCGCACTGCAGGAGGTCGTCGACCTCGTGGCCATCCTGGGCGCGCTGCGGGCCGTGCGCGCGGGCGCGGCGCCCGTGCCGGGGCTGGATGCTCCGCTCGCGACCGTGCGAATGGCGACGGGCCCCGAACCCGATGGTTCGAGGCCCGCGCGCAGCGAGGCTCCGTCGAGCTAGGCCGTCACCTCGGTGCGGTCGCTCGCGGTCGCGATGCTGATCTTGCGCGGCTTGGCCTTCTCGAGCACGGGGATCATCACGCTGAGCACCCCGTTCTCGTAGTGGGCCGAGATGCCCTCGGTGTCGATGTCGCGCCCGAGGGTGAGCTGGCGCAGGAAGGTGCCGGCGGCGCGCTCACGCGCGAGCCACTGCACGCCCTCCTGCGAACGGGGGGTGCGCTCGGCGCGGAGGGTCAGCAGCTGGCCGTCGACGTCGACATCGACCGAGCCCGGGTCGACACCCGGCAGCTCCGCGGTCAGCACGTAGTGGTCGGCGTCGCGGTACAGGTCGATCGGCATCACGCGCGGGCTCTCGCGGCGATCGAGCAGGCTCGCGGCGACGCGGTCGAGCTCGCGGAACGGGTCGAGGTTCATGATCATCACGGTCTCCTTCACGTCGGCCGCCGGGTGGGCGGCTGCGGTGGTCAAGAGTTGAGTCATGGTGGCTCAACTACGACGAGATTAGCACTCGGCGTGGTCGAGTGCCAGCGGTTCGCGCAGGGCGAAAAGCCCGGTCAGCGCCGGTTCTCCGGGAGAGGTGCCGGCTCAGTACCCGGCGAAGTAGTCCGTGCGCACGCGGCGCACTCCGGCGCGGCGGAGGGCCGTGCGGGCTGCCGCGACGATCGCCGGTGCGCCGGAGACGAACCCGCGCCGGGCGGCGAGGTCGGGAACGAGCTCGCGCAGGGCATCCGGCGTCAGCTGATCGGGCGCGAGCTCGATGAGGCGCGCCCCGGCGGCCTCGATCGCCTCGCGGTAGAGCACCTCGCCGGGGTTCGACGAGACGACGACCATGACGATGTCGCGCTGCTCGCCGCGCTCGGCAAGACTCGCGAGCTGGCTCGCGAAGGGCGTGATGCCGATTCCGCCCGCGACCATGACGAGAGGGATGCC
>LNFD01000115.1 GCA_001464255.1 Actinomycetales bacterium Ga0077552
CGCGCGCCGCGCTCGCCCCCGTGCCCGCCGCGATGATCGAGGAGGACTCGCTGCTGCTGCTCGGCTGGGCCTGGGTCGAGGCCGCCGGTGGCGGGGCGGCCGCGGCGCGCGCGCGGCTCGAGGAGCGCACCCGTCAGAGGGTCGAGTCGGGCGACCTCGACTTCGCGAGCATCCTCGCCTTCGACCTGGCCCGCCTCGGCGATGCCGCGACCGGCGCCGAGCTGCTCGAGACCATGCGCGCCCAGGCCGACTCCCCCGTCGTGCAGCTGCGCGCGCGCAGCGCACGGGCCATGGCCGAGGGCGCCGTCGACGATCTCGGCGCCGTCGCCGCCGAGTGGGAGCGCACGGGGTACCTGCTGCACGCCGCCGAGTCGTTCGCCCTCGCCGCCGACGCCGCGCGCCGCGACGGTCGCGCACGCGAGGCGACCCAGCTCGCCGCCCGCGCACGCACGCTCGCCGAGCGCACGGAGGGCGCATCCACCGCCCCCCTGCACATCGGCACCGAGCTCGAGCCGCTCACGGCGCGCGAGCGGGAGATCGCGACGCTCGCCGCGCGCGGCATGCCCAGCAACGACATCGCGGGCCGGCTGTTCCTCTCACCGCGCACGGTCAACAACCACCTGCAGTCGGCCTACAGCAAGCTCGGCGTGCGCAGCCGTTCCGAGCTGCCCGCGGCGCTCGGTCTCGCGCCCGGCGATCAGGCGTTCGCGGCGGCCGACTCGTCGATGACCTGAGCGCGCAGCGGCCCGAGGCCCGCGATGACGCTCGTGACCTGCTCGTGCGCGAGGCCCGTGTCGAGGAGCGCGTAGGCGAGGTGTTCGATGACGGTGTCGTACGCCTCGGGCGTGATGCCGAGGCCGGCGTGGGCGGCGCTCATCGATCGGCCCGTGAAGACGTCGGGCCCGCCGAGGGCGGCCGTGAGGAAGGCGCGCTGGTGCGCGACGAGGCGGTCGATGTCGACCGAGCCGAACCAGCGCTCGAGCGACTCGTCGGCCATGACGCGGTGATAGAACACCGAGACGGCCAGCGTGACGGCGGGGGCGCCGCCGATGTCGTCGTACAGGCTCATCGCGCATCCTCTCGCTCGTCGCGGTGTTCGGGCGCCCCCAGTCTGCCCGCTCGCACTCGTGCAGGGCACGTCGGCGATTACTCATTTATCGCGAGGAGTGCTCGGTTCTGTGGGCGGCGCGCGCGTGTGGCACGCTGACGGCATGACCGCCACCGCCGAGTTGCGACTGCCGAGCGGCCTGCGCGCGGTCATCGAGCCCGATCGCTGGGCCGACGGCAGCTACACCCTCGTCGTCGACGGCACACCGCAGTCGCACGTCGACCTCGACGACCCGAGCCGGCTGTTCTTCGAGTACGTGCAGCGCATCGGCCACGTCATCGACGAGTGGGGCGACCCCGGTCAGCCCATGACCGCCCTGCACCTCGGGGCCGGCGCCCTGACGCTGCCGCGCTACATCCACGCGACGCGGCCCGGGTCGCGCCAGCAGGTGATCGAGCTCGACGAGGCGCTCGTCGGCTTCGTGCGCGAGCACCTGCCGCTTCCCCGGCAGTCGGGCATCAGGGTGCGCTACGGGGATGCCCGCGCAATGCTCGCCCGCCTGCCCGCCGCGCTGCACGGCGCCGTCGACCTCGTCGTGGTCGACGTCTTCAGCGGCGCGCGCATCCCCGCCCACGTCACGAGCGCCGAGTTCTACCGTGAGGCCGCGGCCTTCCTCGCCCCGGGCGGCATCATCGCCGTCAACGTCGCCGACGGGCCGGGGCTCGCCTTCGCGCGCGGGCAAGCGGCCACGCTGCGGCTCGTGCTCGACGACGTGGCGGCGCTCGCGGAGACGAGCGTGCTCAAGGGACGGCGCTTCGGCAATGTCGTGCTCATCGCCTCGGCCTCGGAACTGCCCCTCGATTGGATGCCGCGCCTCATGGCGCGCGGGCCGCACCCTGCGGCGGTCATCGCCGGGCGCGAGCTCGTCAACTGGATCGCCGGCGCCCCGGTCGTGAGCGATCAGACGGCGGTGCCCTCGCCGGCCCCGGCGACGAGCTTGTTCACGC
>LNFD01000116.1 GCA_001464255.1 Actinomycetales bacterium Ga0077552
CGCCCCCGTGGCGGCGAGACTCTCGGCCGCGACCACGAAGAAGCGGTCGAGATGCGCGTCGGTGAGCCCGAGCGGCCGATGCGCCTCGCGCAGCCCGCGCCCGCTGTAGTTCTCGGGGCCGCCGAGGATGGCCGCAAGGTAGTGCTCGCGGTGCGTGCGCAGGGTCGAGCCCTCGACGCCCTCGAAGAGCGGGCCGAGCTCGGGGTCGTCGTCGAGCCGCCGCGAGAGCTCGTCGACGAACCGCCGAACGCCCTCGGCGCCCCCCACCTGCTCGAACAGCGACATCGCCGACCTTTCCTCACGTGCACGGCCGACAGTACACCCTGCCCCGGTCGACGCTCACCGGGCACCCAGCGAGCGGGGGGATGCTGGAGCGAGACGCCTGCAGGGGAGGAGTGCCGATGCGCCGCTCGCGCCTGTCGACCACCACGA
>LNFD01000117.1 GCA_001464255.1 Actinomycetales bacterium Ga0077552
GACGCCCTACCTGCAGCAGCCGCTCGTGCTCGGCGCCGACGTCGTCGTGCACTCCACGACGAAGTACCTCGGCGGGCACTCCGACGTGCTCGGCGGCGCCGTCGTGACGAACGATCTCGAGCTCGCCGAGCAGGTGCAGTTCCACCAGTTCGCGGCCGGCGCCGTCTCCGGGCCGATGGATGCCTGGCTCACGACCCGCGGCATCAAGACGCTCGCCGTGCGCATGGACCGCCACTCGGCGAACGCGCAGGCCATCGCCGAGGCCGTGGTCGGCCACGCCGCCGTCGCGCGCGTCGCCTCGACGTCGCTCAGCTCGACGGTCGTGAGCCCCACCTGCCACCGGCCGAAGATGCGCCGCACGAGGCGGTGCGTTCCGCCGTAGACGTCATTGCCCATGAGCACGTGATCGCCCGGGCTCAGCACGGCGCGCAGCAGGGCGTCTTCCGCCGCGAGGCCCGAGGCGAAGCTGAAGGCGCGCGCGCCCGACTCGAGCGAGGCCAGCTGCTCCTGCAGGGCGTCGCGCGTGGGGTTGCCGCCGCGCGCGTACTCATACCCGCCGCGCAGGTCGCCGATCGCGCGCTGCACGAAGGTCGAGGTCAGGTAGACGGGCGGGGTGACGGCACCCGTCGTCGGGTCGAAGGCCTGCCCGGCGTGGATCGCGCGCGTCGCGAAGCCCTGCAGGATGTGCGGATCATGCTCGGTCATGCGTGGCCTCCCGCGAGCGCGGCGATCAGGTCGGTGCGGTGCAGCAGCCCGATCGGGTTGCCGCCGTCGAGCACGAGCAGGGTCTCGGGATGCTGGCCCCCCGCCGCACGGTCGCCGAAGCGCTCGCCCGCGGCCTCGAGGCTCTCGTGCGCCCCGACGAGCGGCAGGCCCGGCCCCATCGCCGCGGTGATCGGATCGGCCGGGGTCACCGCGCCGGTCGCGAGCGCGCGCAGCAGCGTGCGGGCGTCGACCGCGCCGATCACCTCGCCGAGCACGAGCGGAGGCGCGGCCGCGACCACGGGCAGCGCGCCGGAGTGCACCTCGAGCGCCGCGACGGCGTCGGCCACGGTGTGCTCGCGCCGCAGGTGCGCGATCGGGCGGGCGGGGTCGCCGAGCAGGTCGGCGACGGTCGGAGAGCCCGTGGCGTGCGAGAAGCCGTGGCGGCGCATCCAGCCCTCGTTGAAGATCTTGCCGAGGTAGCCGCGGCCGCCATCGGGCAGCAGCACGACGACGATGTCGTCGGGGCCGAGCTCGCGCGCGACCTCGAGGGCGCCGACGACGGCCATGCCGCACGAGCCGCCGACGAGCAGCCCCTCCTCGCGCGCGAGGCGCAGGGTCATGTCGAACGACTGCTGGTCGCTCGCCGCGACGATGCGGTCGACGACGGCGGGGTCGTAGGCGGCGGGCCAGAAGTCCTCACCGACCCCCTCGACGAGATAGGGACGGCCGGTGCCGCCCGAGTAGACGCTGCCGACGGGGTCGACGCCGACGATCTGCACCCGGCCGCTCGCGCGGTCGGCGCTGACCTCGCGCAGGTAGCGACCCGTGCCCGTGATGGTGCCGCCCGTGCCGACGCCCGCGACGAAGTGGGTGACGCGCCCGTCGGTGTCGGCCCACACCTCGGGGCCGGTCGACTCGTAGTGGCTCAGCGGGCCGTTGGGGTTGGCGTACTGGTTGGGCTTGAACGCGCCGGGGATCTCGCGGGCGAGGCGGTCGCTGACCGAGTAGTACGACTCCGGGTCCTCCGGCGCGACGGCCGTGGGCGTCACGACGATCTCGGCGCCGTAGGCCGTGAGCACGTTGCGCTTGTCCTCCCCCACCTTGTCGGGCAGCACGAAGACGCAGCGGTAGCCCCGCTGCTGCGCGACGAGGGCGAGGCCGACGCCCGTGTTGCCGCTCGTCGGCTCGACGATCGTGCCGCCCGGCTTCAGCAGCCCCTCGCGCTCGGCGGCGTCGATGATGCGTGTCGCGATTCGGTCTTTCGACGAGCCACCGGGGTTGAGGTACTCGACCTTGGCGAGCACGGTCGCCGTGATGCCCTCGGTCACGCGGTTGAGGCGCACGAGGGGGGTTCCGCCGATGAGATCGACGACCGTTTCGGCGTACTTCATGGGCCGAATCTATCAGCGGCTCCGGCCGTGTGACGGGGCACCGGATGCCCGGTCTCTAGTACGCGATCGTGCGCTGCCCCGGCGGCACCGCGAGGCCGGCCTTCACGAACGCCTCGCTCACGAGGCGGCGGCGGTTGTCGATCTCGCGCCCGAAGTCGCGCGCGAGCTCGGGCCTGCTGGCGACGAGCTGGTCGAGCACCTCGACGTGCACGGCGAGCGCGGTGACCTCGGTCGTCGCGTACACGGCCGCGTTGATGCCCTGCCGCGTGAGCGAGGTGAGGCCGACGATCTCGTCACGCGTGAGCTCGGTGACGGGCACGCGCACGCCGCCCGGCGCCTCGACCACCATGAGCGCGGTGCCCGACTCGATGAGGCGGATGCCGTCGGGAACCTCGCCGATGTGCTGCAGCTTCTCGCCCACGACGTAGCGCTCGATGCGCACGCGCTCGACGTGCTGCTGCAGGTCGGCCGGGTCGCAGTAGAGCGCCGCGCAGAACCGCATGAGCATCGCCCGACGGCGCTCGACGGTGTCGTAGTCGACGTAGTAGTCGCGGTCGAGCCGAAGGCCGGCGCGGCGCGCGGCGTACCAGAGCCGGCGGCGGAACTCCGAGAGCGCACCGTACTCGTCGCTCGGCGTCGCGACGGGGATGGTGATCTCGTACTGCCCCGCCGCGAAGGCGTCGGCACTGGGCTCCTCCCCTGCGACGATCATCGGCAGGTCGGCGGCGACGCGCGTCATGACCCGGATGACCGTCTCGGGCGGGTCCTCCGTGGCGAACTGCACCATCGCGCACGCGGAGTAGGGGCCGCCCTTGCGGCTGAGGTTCGCGAACGAGGCTCCCGCGAGCTCGGAGTTGGGCACGATCACGACGCCGCCGATGGTGCGGATGTGCACCGAGCGCCAGTTGACCTCGACGACGCGCCCGCGCACGTCGCCGACCTCGAGGTGGTCGCCGAGCTCGAAGGGCTGCTCGAAGAGCAGCAGCAGCCCCGAGAGCACCGAGCCGACGGCGTTCTGCAGGGCGAGGCCGATGACGATCGAGCCGATGCCGAGCGCCGTGAAGAGGCCTCCGATGTCGGCCCCCCAGACCCAGGAGAAGAGGATCGCGATCGCCACGACGATGAGCAGGAACCGCCCGACGTCGACGAAGATCGAGGGCAGCCGCTCACGCCAGCTGCCCTTGCGGGCGGTGACGAAGAGCGCGACGTTGAGCCCGTTGATAAGCACGAGGATGACGAGGAAGCCGAGCACGGTCGCGACGATGCGGCTCCACGACGCCTCGACCTCGGCCCCCTCGGCCTGCGCGACGAGCACGAGCAGTGCGGCGACGGGGGCGACGTAGTTGCGCACGAGGCGCACGACGCGGGCCGCCGGGCTGCCCCGCTGCGCGAGCGACTCCTGCAACTCGCCGAGCACGAGCAGCACGATCGGCAGCCCCACGATCACGGCGAGCGAGGGCCAGAACCACGGCTCGCCCCAGATCTCGCTCACCCCGAGTGCTCCATGTCGACGCGCCAGACCCGCTGCTCGCCCTGCGCCGTCGCGATGAGCCCCGCCTCGACGAGCCGCACGGTGGCCGGCAACGCGGTGGCGACACGCTCGGTCACGAAGATGCCCGACTCGGTGCGCTCGGCCTGCAGGCGGAAGGCGAGGTTCACGGCGTCACCCCAGAGGTCGTAGACCATGTGGGCGCGACCGACGAGCCCGCTGCTCGCCTCGCCGAGGTCGACCCCGGCGCGCAGGGCGAGCGGCACCCCCCACTGAGCGCTGAAGCGGTCGACGATGCGCGTGAGCTCGATCGCGTAGTCGACCATGCGGCGGGCGTTGTCGATGCGCGGCACGGTCAGGCCGCAGCTCGCGAGGTAGCCCTTCGTGGTGGTGCGCACGTGCTCGACCCCGAAGGGCGCCCCCGCCTCGTCGAACTGGCGCACGAGCTCGTTGAGGGTCTCGAGCGTCGCCTCCGAGCCGCGGTCGCGGCTGAAGGCCTCGAAACCGACGATGTCGGCGTACATGACCGACACGTCGGCGTGGTCCTCCGCGATCGTCTGATCGCCGTCTCGGTAGCGCCGGATGACCGGCTCGGGCATGAGCGCCCGCAGCAGCCGCTCGCTCTCGGCGCGCTGCTCGTCGAGCAGCTCGGCCTTGACCTGCAGGCTGCGGCTCATGTCGTTGAAGGCCGCCGAGACCTGCCGCAGCTCGTCGTTCGAGCCCGCGTCGACCGTCACCCCCGACTCGCCCGCGGCGATGCGCTGCGCGGCCTTGGCGAGCCGCCGCAGGGGGCTCACGAAGATGCGGGCGAGCAGCAGCGAGAGCACCGAGACCACGAGGGCGAGCACGGCCGACGAGACGACGAGGTTGCGGGTGAACTCGGTGACGGGGGCGAAGGCCTCGGCGCTGTCGATCTCAGCGATGACGACCCAATCGACCCCCGGCACCTCGGCGGGGCCGTAGGCGGCGAGGGTCTCGCGGCCGAGGTAGTTCGGCGCGATCATCGTGCCCGACCGACCGGCCAGCGCATCGTCGGCGGCCGCGGTGCGCACGGGTTGCAGACCGAGCGTCGTGCTGCGGGCGACCGAGAGGTCGAGCACCTCGCGCGGCGTGCCCGCGGCGAGCGCGGCGGTCGCGAAGGCGTCGGGGTTCTCGATGAGCAGGCGCGAGGGCGAGCGCATGAGGCTGTCGACGCCCACGAGGTACGCCTCTCCCGTGTCGCCGAGACCACCCTGGCTCCAGTCGCCCCCCGCCGTCATGACCGCGCTCACCCGATCGATGGGCAGCTCGACGGCCATCGCGCCGATGATCTCGCCGTCGCGCCCGATCGGCGTCACGGCCCAGCCGGCCGGCAGATTGAGCGAGGGAGGGTAGGTGTCGAAGTCGGTGAGGGTCACCTCGCCGAGCAGGTTGCCGCCGACCGCCTCGCCGTAGGCGGCCGCGAGGGTCGTGAAGCGGTAGGGCCCGGTGAGGACGTCGGTACCGAGGTCGACACCCTTGTACGCGCTGTAGACGACGATGCCGCGCGCGTCGATCAGCAGCACGTCCTCGTAGTCGAGCAGCTCGGTCATCGAGCGGAAGTAGTCGTGGTACTGCGCGTGCACGGCCGACCAGTCGCTGCCGTCGCCCGCGTCATCGACCGCGATCGCCGAGGCGACGTCGGTGTGCGGTGCCGTGTAGTGAACCTGCAGGTAGCGGGCCGCCGCGCTCGTCGGCACGAACGCCGCCGCGTCGGCCGTCGAGCCCGTCGCCGCGCTCAGCGCCGGGCCGAAGACCTCGTCGTAGTACCGGAAGAGCGACCCGAGCTGGGCGTCGTCGAGGGCGGCTTGATCCGGCTGCTCGAGCTGCTCGACCGCCGCGCTGAAAGCCTCCGTCGCATCGATGACGCTCTGACCGCGCGAGTGCACGACGACCGTGCGCTCGATCGTCGAGAACAGCCGTTCGACCTCCCGGGTGCGCGAGTCGCGCACCTCGATGAGCCGCTGGAAGGCGGCGTCGCGCAGCGAGTCGGTGGCGTTCACGTAGCCGATCACCCCGACGAGCACGTTCGAGGTGACGCTCACGGCGAGCAGCATCACGAGAACGGTCGACTGGATGCTGAGCCCCGCCCTGCGCCGGTGCGCCGCCGTACTCCGCATACCCGTCGGGCGCACCCGCTCGTCTTCTGCGTGCGACATGGCTTCCTCGACGGTCGATGCCCGGGGGCGCGCGGATTCACCTGGTGGGTTCACAGTAGCGATCGGGCGCCGATTGCGGGAGGGGTCTGCGAGCACCGCTCACAGCATCTCCTGTGCGTAGTCTGGGATGATCGAGACGGCATCCACCGCCCGACTCCCCCTGCCCGCAGCACCGACAGGAGCCCTCCCGTGGCCGACGACACCTCCGACGACCTGACCATCAAACAGCAGCGCGAGAAGCGTCGCGCCGAGAAGGTTGCCGCGCTCAAAGCTAGGCAAGCCAAAGAAAAGCGCAACCAACGCCTGGGATTCGCGGGCGCAATAGCAGGGAGTGTGGCCGTCGTCGCGATCCTCGTGGGGATGATCGTGACATCGGCAACACCGCCCATCGACCCCGACACGATCGAGGTCGATGGCCTCGAGACCTTCGCCGACGTCGAGTCGACGCACGTCGAGGGCCTTGTCGACTACGAGATGACCCCGCCAGCCGCGGGCCCTCACAATCCCACCTGGCTCAACTGCGGCATCTACGAGGAGGAGGTGCCCGCTGAATATGTGGTCCACTCACTCGAACACAGTGCCGTGTGGGTGACCTACGACCCCGAGCAGGTCTCGGGCGGCGACCTCGACGCCCTGCGCGGCGAGATGCCGAGCAGCTACATCATCCTCTCGCCCTTCCCCGGCCTCGACGCTCCCGTCGTCGCGAGCGCGTGGGGCGTGCAGGTCGCGCTCGACGGCGTCGACGACCCGCGCCTGAACGAGTTCATCATCAAGTACCGCCTGTCGGAGGACGCCCCCGAGCCCGGCGCGCTGTGCAGCCAGGCCCTCGACGGCCCCGGCAAGATCTCCTGACCATGACCACCGCGCCGGTCGCGACCACACCGCCGCTCAGCCGCACCCGCCTGCTCGTCGTCGGGGCGCTGCTCGTGCTGGTCGCCCTCGTCGTCGGCGTGCTCGTGGGCCGCGTGTCGGCCACGGGCGCCGCGCCGATGCCGGGCGAGTCGAGCGCCGAGGCCGGCTTCGCACGCGACATGCAGGTGCACCACGGCCAGGCCGTCGAGATGGCGCTCCTCGTGCGCGACCGCAGCGACGACCCCGAGATCCGGCTGCTGGCCCTCGACATCGCGACCGCGCAGACCCAGCAGCAAGGGCAGATGTTCGCGTGGCTCGCCCTGTGGGGTCTGCCGCAGACCTCGGACGAGCCCGAGATGGACTGGCTGTCGCGCCCCGTCATCGACGGCTCGGCCGGCCACGACGGCCACGGCGGTCACACGCCGGGCGAGCCCATGCCCGGCGTCGCGACCTTCGAGCAGATGCAGGAGCTGCAGCAGGCCGAGGGCGTCGAGGCCGAGCGACTCTTCCTCGAGCTCATGATCGCCCACCACCAGGGCGGCGTCGAGATGGCCGAGGCCGTCATCGCGCGCAGCACCCACCCCCAGGTGACGGGCCTCGCCGAGGGCATGGTGCAGCTGCAGTCGAAAGAGCTCGACTACATGTCAGAGCTGCTCGCCGCCCGCAGCTGATCGCCGCGGTCGTAGTCGGCCGACTGCTGCTCGACGAGCCGCGCGTACACCCCGCCGAGCGCGACGAGCTCGGCGTGCGCGCCGCTCTCGACGATGCGGCCCGCGTCGACGACGTGGATGACGTCGGCGGCGCTGATGGTCGAGAGCCGGTGCGCGATCGCGATGGTCGTGCGGCCGCGGCTCGCGGTGTCGAGGGCCGCTTGCACGACGCGCTCGGAGACCGAGTCGAGCGCGCTCGTCGCCTCGTCGAGAATCAGCACGGGCGGGTCTTTCAGCAGCACGCGCGCGATCGCCACGCGCTGCTTCTCGCCGCCCGACAGCCGGTAGCCGCGCTCGCCGACGACCGTGTCGTAGCGGTCGGGGAACCCCGCGATGGTGTCGTGGATGCTCGCCGCACGGCAGGCCGCCTCGAGCTCGGCATCCGTCGCATCGGGCTTCGCGTAGCGCAGGTTCTCGGCGATCGTCGCGTGGAAGAGGTAGGTCTCCTGGCTCACGACGCCGATGCTCTCGATGAGGCTCTGCTGGCGCAGCAGCCGCACGTCGACCCCGCCGACCTCGACGGCCCCGCTCGTGACCTCGTGCAACCGCGGCACGAGGTACGAGATGGTCGTCTTGCCCGCGCCCGAGGGGCCCACGAAGGCGACGAACTGCCCCGGCTGCACCTCGAACGACACGTGGTCGAGGGTCGGCGCGCTCTCGGCCGGCGCGTCGGGGTAGCGGAACACGACGTCGTCGAAGCGGATGCGTCCGCGCTGGGCGGGCTCGGGGTCGCGCGCGTCGGCGTGCTCGGTGATGCTCGGCACCAGGTCGAGGTACTCGAAGATGCGCGCGAAGAGCGCGCCGCTCGTCTGCAGGTCGAGCGCCACGCGCATGAGCCCCATGAGCGGGTAGGTCAGGCGGGCCTGCACGGTCGTGAAGGCGACGATCGTGCCCGCGGTGACCGCGACATCCATCTGGATCAGCCAGGCGGC
>LNFD01000118.1 GCA_001464255.1 Actinomycetales bacterium Ga0077552
GCTACTTCGGGCCGTACACGAAGGTCTGGGCGGTGCGCGAGACCGTCGACCTCATGCTCAAGGCGTTCCCCATGCGCTCCTGCTCCGACAGCACGTACAAGCGCGCGCAATCGACCAACCGGCCGTGCCTGCTCGGCGACATCGGCAAGTGCGCGGCGCCGTGCGTGGGCCGCGTGACGCCCGAGGAGCACCGCGGCATCGCGCTCGACTTCGCCTCGTTCATGGCCGGCAACGATGTCGGGTACGTGCGCGGGCTCAAGACCGCGATGGCCGAGGCGGCGCGCGACCTCGACTACGAATCGGCCGCGCGCATCCGCGATCAGATCGGCGCCCTCGAGACGGCCCTGGCGAAGAGCGCGGTCGTGCTCGACGACGACACCGACGCCGACGTCTTCGGCATCGCCTACGACGAGCTCGCGGCCGCCGTGCAGCTCTTCGTCGTGCGGGGCGGGCGCATCCGCGGCGTGCGCGGTTGGGTCGTCGACACCGAGCTCGACGTCACCATGGCCGAGCTCGTCGACACGGTGCTGCAGAACGCCTACGACGGCACCACGGCGCCCGCGCGCGAGGTGATCGTGCCCGCTGTGCCCGACGACGTCCAGGCGCTCCAGACGGTGCTGACCGAACGACGTCGTGCGGCGGGGGAGCGCGGGGGCGTCGTCGTGAAGACCGCGCAACGCGGCGAGAAGGCGGCGCTGGCCGAGACCGTCGCGACGAACGCGCTCGGGGCGCTCGTGCAGTACAAGACGCGCCGCAGCGGCGACTTCACGGCCCGGTCGCAGGCTCTCGCCGACATCCAGGAGGCCTTGGGCCTGGCCGAGGCGCCGCTCCGGCTCGAGTGCTTCGACGTCTCGCACTTCGGCGGCACCAACCCCGTGGCCTCGATGGTCGTGTTCGAGGACGGCCTGCCGCGGAAGGACCAGTACCGCAAGTTCGCGATCGCGGATGCCCGTGACGACACCGACGCCGTCTACCAGGTGCTGCGCCGGCGGCTCGCCTACCTGCACGATGACGCGGCCTCGCCGGTCGCGACTGTCGACCCGCTCACGGGCGAGCCGGTCGCGCGCAAGTCGTTCCACTACCGGCCCGGGCTGCTCGTCATCGACGGCGGCCAGCCGCAGGTCGCGGCCGCCGCCCGCGCCCTCCGCGACGAGGGTCTCGACGACATCGCCGTGTGCGGCATCGCCAAGCGGCTCGAAGAGGTGTGGCTGCCCGACAGCGACTACCCGGTCATCCTCCCGCGGTCCTCCGACGCGCTGTTCCTGCTGCAACGGCTCCGCGACGAGGCGCACCGGTTCGCCCTCCGGTATCAGCGCACGACGCGATCGCGCGATATCCGCACCCGGCTGTCGAGCATCCCCGGTCTTGGACCGGCCCGCACGACCGAGCTGCTCAAGCACTTCGGATCGGTCGCGCGGCTACGGGCGGCGAGCGTCGACGAGCTCACGACGGTCGACGGCATCGGGCCCACGACGGCCCAGCTCGTACACCGCGCCCTCCGGTCCGACGGTTAGGCTTGAGATCTCCCCGCCGCGCGATACCTGAGGTCTGATGCCCGACACCGTTCCGCACGATGTGCTGATCGTCACCGGTATGTCCGGGGCGGGTCGGTCGACGGTCGCGAACGCCCTGGAGGACCTCGGCTGGTACGTCGTCGACAACCTCCCGCCGCAGATGCTGCGTCCGCTCGTCGACCTCGCCGTGCATCCCGGCAGCGCCCTGCCGCGTATCGCCGCGGTCGTCGACGTGCGCGGAGGCAAGCTCTTCGCCGACCTCGCGTCGATCGTGGCCGAGCTGCGGGCCCGAGACACGGTACGCGTGCTCTTCCTCGAGGCGACGGATGCCGCGCTCGTGCGGCGCTTCGAGCAGGTGCGCCGGCCGCACCCCCTGCAGGAGGACGGCACGCTGCTCGACGGCATCGGGCGCGAGCGCGAGCGCATGCTCGAGGTGCGCGAGCTCGCCGACATCATCATCGACACGACCGACTTCAACATCCACCAGCTCGCGACGACCGTCACCGAGGTGTTCTCACCGCAGGGCAGCCCCGGGGTGAAGGTCACGCTCGAGAGCTTCGGCTTCAAGTACGGCACACCGACCGACGCCGACATCGTGGCCGACGCGCGGTTCCTGCCCAACCCGTTCTGGCAGCCCGAGCTGCGCGCCTCGACAGGGCTCGACGCCGCGGTCGGTGAGTACGTGCTCGCGCAGGAGGGCGCCGCCGAGTTCCTCGAGGCATTCGAGGCGATGCTGCGACCGGTGCTCGCGGGCTACGCGCGCGAGAACAAGCGGCATGCAACGATCGCGATCGGGTGCACGGGCGGCAAGCATCGCTCGGTCGCGCTCGTCCGCGAGCTCGCCGAGCGCCTGCACCTGCTGCCTCAGGTGAGCGTGACCGTGAAGCATCGCGACCTCGGACGCGAGTAAGGTCGAATGCCGAACCCCCGCACCCGCACCGCTCGAGAGGACGACCACTGTGGCGTTGACCGCTGATGTGAAGCACGAGCTCTCGCAACTGGCGGTCACGAAGACCACGGTGCGCGCCGCCGAGCTCGCGACCATCCTGCGGTTCGCCGGCGGCCTGCACCTCATCTCGGGCCGCGTCGCCGTCGAGGTCGAGCTCGACACCCCCGCGATCGCGCGCCGCGTGCGCAAAGACCTGGTCGAGCTCTACGGCATGCGCAGCGATGCCGCCATGCTGTCGCCCGGCGGCATCCGCAAGACCCCCGCGTACGTCGTGCGCGTGCTCGAGGGCGGGGAGACGCTCGCTCGTCAGACGGGTCTGCTGGATGCCCGGCGCCGGCCCGTGCGCGGCCTGCCGAACCGGCTCACCACGGGGTCGCAGGAGGAGCTCGCAGCTGTCTGGCGCGGCGCCTTCCTCGCCCACGGCTCGCTGACCGACCCCGGGCGCTCTGCCGCGCTCGAGATCACGTGCCCCGGCAACGAGTCGGCCATGGCCCTCGTCGGGGCCGCCGGCCGGCTCGGCATCGCCGCGAAGGCCCGCGAGGTGCGCGGGGTGCACCGCGTCGTCATCCGCGACGGCGAGAAGATCAGTCAGATGCTGCGGATCATGGGCGCCGAGTCGACGGTCGCCGACTGGGAGGCCCTGCGGGCCCGGCGCGAGGTGAGGGCGACCGCGAACCGGCTCGTGAACTTCGATGACGCCAACCTGCGCCGGTCGGCCCAGGCTGCCGTCGCGGCGTGCGCGCGCGTCGAGCGCGCCCTCGAGATCCTCGGCGACGAGCTTCCGGAGCACCTGCGGTACGCCGGGCAGCTCCGTCTCGACCATCGCGACTCGAGCCTCGACGAGCTCGGGCACCACGCCGACCCGCCCATGACGAAAGACGCCGTGGCGGGACGCATCCGCCGGCTGCTGGCGATGGCCGACAAGCGTGCCGAAGAGCTCGGCATCGCGGGCACCGACGCGAACCTCCCGCCCGATATCGATCTCGACTGAGTCGTGCGTGCGGGAACACGCCGGGCATTCGCGGGGTTGCCCTCGGTAGACTGACCCACCGTCAGCGCGGTCGCCGGGCAATCGGCGGCCGGACGCCCTACCAGGAGGAGAGATCACTCCCATGTCCGTCTACACGCTTCCCGAGCTCGGCTACGACTACGCCGCCCTCGAGCCGCACATCAGCGCTCGCATCATGGAGCTGCACCACTCGAAGCACCACGCCGCGTACGTCGCGGGCGCCAACGGTGCCCTCGACGCCCTCGCCGAGGCGCGCGCCACGGGCTCCTTCGCCAACATCAACCGCCTCGAGAAGGACCTCGCCTTCCACCTCGGTGGCCACGTGAACCACTCCATCTTCTGGACCAACCTCTCGCCCGAGGGCGGCGACAAGCCGACCGGTGAGCTCGCGGCCGCGATCGACGAGTTCTTCGGCTCCTTCGACCAGTTCGTCGCGCACTTCACCGCAGCGTCGATGGGCATCCAGGGCTCGGGCTGGGGGGTGCTCTCGTGGGACCCGATCGGGCGCCGCCTGATCATCCAGCAGCTCTTCGACCAGCAGGGCAACACGGCGCAGGCGACCGTTCCGCTGCTGCAGCTCGACATGTGGGAGCACGCCTTCTACCTCGACTACGTCAACGTCAAGGCCGACTACGTCAAGGCCTTCTGGAACATCGTGAACTGGCAGAACGTGGCGGATCGCTTCACCGCCGCGCGCTCGCACAGCGACGGGCTCCTGCTACTGTCGTAACAGGCGTCGTGGCCGGGGCTGATGCCCCGGCCATCGTCTTTTCCCCCCTGCACCACACCACCACCTCTACCACCACCAATGGCGCCGTGGGCGCCTGAGCAACAGGAGATCCCGTGAGCGTGAAAGTCGGCATCAACGGATTCGGCCGCATCGGCCGCAACTACCTGCGGGCGGCTCTCGCCCAGGGCAGCGACCTCGAGATCGTCGCCGTCAACGACCTGACCGACAACGCGGCCCTCGCGCACCTGCTCAAGTACGACTCGGTCGGCGGTGTGCTCGCTCACGACGTCTCGCACGACGGCGACTCGATCACGGTCGGCGGCCGCCGTATCCGCGTCTTCGAGGAGCGCGACCCGGCCGCCCTGCCGTGGGGCGACCTCGGCGTCGACATCGTCATCGAGTCGACCGGCCGCTTCACGAAGGCGGAGGACGCCAAGAAGCACATCGCGGGCGGTGCGAAGAAGGTGCTGATCTCGGCGCCGGCGACGGGCGACGACGCCACGATCGTCATGGGCGTCAACGAGGAGACGTACGACCCCGCGACCGACGTCATCATCTCGAACGCCTCGTGCACGACGAACTGCCTGGCGCCGCTCGCCAAGGTGTTCAACGACGCCTTCGGCATCGAGCGCGGCTTCATGATGACGGCGCATGCCTACACCGCCGACCAGAACCTCCAGGACGGCCCGCACAGCGACCTGCGTCGCGCGCGCGGTGCCGCGATCAACATCGTGCCCGCGTCGACCGGTGCCGCCAAGGCGATCGGCCTCGTGCTGCCCGAGCTGCAGGGCAAGCTCAGCGGCTCGTCGTACCGCGTGCCCGTGCCGACCGGTTCGATCGTCGACCTGACCATCGTCACGCCGACCGAGGGGCTCACCGCCGAGGCGATCAACGCCGCCTACAAGGCCGCCGCGTCCGAGGGCCGACTCAAGGGCTACCTCCAGTACACGGAGGACCCGATCGTCTCGAGCGACATCCAGCTGAACCCGCACTCGTCGATCTTCGACGCCGAGCTCACCAACGTGAGCGGCACGCTCGTGAAGGTCTCGGCCTGGTACGACAACGAGTGGGGCTACTCGAACCGCCTCGTCGACCTGACCGAGTTCGTCGGCGCCCGCCTCTAGGCGCGGCTGAGACGGGAAGAGCCTCCGTGGCCCTGCGTACCATCGAGTCCCTCGGCGAGCTCGTGGGCCGGCGCGTCATCGTGCGGTGCGACCTCAACGTGCCGCTCGCCGACGGCGTCGTCACCGACGACGGCCGCATCCGCGCCTCGCTGCCGACACTCAACGCCCTCATGCACCGCGGGGCGAAGGTCGTCGTGGTGTCGCACCTCGGGCGCCCTGACGGCGCGCCCGACGCGCGCTACAGCCTGCAGCCGGTCGCCCAGCGGCTCAGCGAGCTGCTGGGCGCGCGCGTCGCGTTCGCGAGCGACACCGTGGGTGACTCGGCGGCGGATGCCGTGGCCGGCCTCGCCGACGGCGAGGTCGCGGTGCTCGAGAACCTGCGCTTCAACCCGGGGGAGACGGCGAAGGACACCGCGGAGCGCCAGGCCTTCGCCGATCAGCTCGCGCGCTTCGGCGACGCCATGGTCTCCGACGGCTTCGGGGTCGTGCACCGCAAGCAGGCGAGTGTGTACGAGCTCGCGCAGACGCTGCCGAGCGCTGCCGGGTCGCTCATCTCGGCCGAGACCGATGTGCTCGACCGCCTGACCGAGCGCCCGGAGCGCCCGTACACGGTGGTGCTCGGCGGGTCGAAGGTGAGCGACAAGCTCGGCGTCATCGCGCACCTGCTGCCCCGCGTCGACCGCTTGCTCATCGGCGGCGGCATGCTCTTCACCTTCCTCGCCGCACAGGGCCACAAGGTGGGCGCGAGCCTGCTCGAGGCCGACCAGCTCGACACTGTGCGGGGCTACCTGGCCGAGGCCGAGCGGCGCGGCGTGCAGATCGTGCTGCCGACCGACGTCGTGGTCGCCGAGCGCTTCGCCGCCGATGCCGCGCACACCGTGCAGCGGGCGGATTCGATCGAAGAGGGCCCGGCAGGGGCATCCGGGATCGGTCTGGATATCGGGCCCGACACCGCCGCCGCCTTCGCGGAGCTCGTCGCCTCGTCGACGACGGTGTTCTGGAACGGCCCCATGGGGGTCTTCGAGTTCTCCGCGTTCGCCGGCGGTACGCGCTCCGTCGCCGAGGCGCTCACGCGCGTCTCGGGGCTCGGCGTGGTCGGCGGCGGCGATTCAGCCGCGGCCGTTCGTGCGCTCGGGTTCAGCGACACCGATTTCGGTCACGTCTCCACCGGGGGCGGCGCCAGCCTCGAGTTCCTCGAGGGAAAGAAGCTCCCCGGCCTGGAGGTCCTCGGATGGCAGTAGCACGCACCCCGCTCATCGCGGGCAACTGGAAGATGAACCTCGACCACCTCCAGTCGATCGCCTTCGTGCAGAAGCTCGCGTGGAGCCTGCGCGATGCGAAGCACGACCCGGCCGAGGTCGAGGTCGCGGTCTTCCCGCCGTTCACCGATCTCCGCAGCGTGCAGACGCTCGTGACCGCCGACAAGCTCGAGCTCCGCTACGGCGGGCAAGACCTCTCGGTGCACGACAGCGGTGCCTACACGGGGGAGATCTCGGGCGCGTTCCTCGCCGCCCTCGACTGCCGCTACGTCATCATCGGCCACAGTGAGCGCCGGCAGTACCATGCCGAGACCGACCAGGTCGTCGCCGACAAGACGATCGCGGCGCTGCGCCACGGGATCGTGCCGGTCATCTGCGTGGGGGAGACGGCCGACGACCTCGCGCAGCACGGCCCCTCGGCGGTGCCCGTCGCGCAGCTGCGGGTCGTGCTCGACGCGCTCGCGCCCGACGCCGACATCGTCGTCGCCTACGAGCCCGTCTGGGCGATCGGCTCCGGCCAGGCGGCGACTCCTGAGCAGGCCCAGCAGGTCTGCGCGGCGCTGCGCGCGACGATCGCCGAGGTGCTCGGAGACGACGCGGCCGCCCGCACGCGCATCCTGTACGGCGGCTCGGTCAAGGCGGCGAACATCGCAGGCTTCATGAAGCACAAGGATGTCGACGGCGCGCTCGTCGGCGGAGCGAGCCTCGACGTCGACGAGTTCTCCAGCATCGCCCGCTTCCCGAAGCACGTCGGCACCGCTTGATCCCCGCTCCGCCCGCTGTCCGGTAGGGTAGGAGACTGTTCCAAACGCGCGAGAGGTCCAATCCGTGGAAATTCTTCAGGTCGTGCTCCAGGTCATCCTGGGCATCACGAGCCTTCTGCTGACGCTCATGATCCTGCTGCACCGCGGTCGCGGCGGCGGGCTCTCCGACATGTTCGGCGGCGGCGTCACCTCCAACCTCGGCGCCTCCGGTGTCGCCGAGCGCAACCTCAACCGCATCACGATCATCCTCGCCCTCGTGTGGGTCAGCTCCATCGTCGTGCTCGGTCTCATCACGCGCTTCGACGCGGTCTAAGGAGCACACCATGGTTTCAGGCGGCAGCGCCATCCGGGGCTCGCGCGTGGGCTCCGGCCCGATGGGCGAGCAAGACCGGGGCATCCACGCCGAGCGCATCTCGATCTCGTACTGGGACGCGATGGGCAACGAGACGGTGCGGCACTTCGCGGCGAACCTGCCGGAGGAGGAGATCCCCGAGACGATCGACTCCCCGTCGACCGGGCTCCCCGCGGGGCGCGACAAGAACAATCCCCCTCAGGTCGCGAAGAACGAGCCCTACAAGACCCACCTCGCCTACGTGAAAGAGCGCCGCACCGACGAGGAGGCCTCGCAGATCCTCGACGAGGCCCTGCTCAAGCTGCGTCAGCGCCGCGGCGGCGCCTGAGCCGACGGGCTAGTCCTCGCCCGCCATCCACTCTGCCTGGTCCATCGCCCCGGTCCAGTAGCTCGTGGGGGCGATGAGCGACTCGGGAACCTCCGACGAGGCCTCCTCGTCGATGAAGAAGACCGTGCGCTTGCTGCCGAGCACCCCGCCGACCGGCACGTCGGCGACCGCCGCGCCCGCGAGGGCGAGACCGAGCGCCGCGGCCTTGTCGGCGCCCGCGAGCACGAGCCAGATGCGCTCGGAGCGGTTGATGAGCGGCAGTGTCAGAGTCAGCCGCTGCGGCGGCGGCTTGGGGGAGTCGTGCACGGCGATCACGTCGGCCTCGGTCGCACGCGGGCCGTCGCGCTCGGGGAAGAGCGAGGCGATGTGCCCGTCGGGCCCGACGCCGAGGAAGGTGATCGCGAAGGTCGGGAAGGCCCCCTCGCCAGCGGCGAGCAGCTCGTCGCGGTAGCGCCCGGCCGCAGCCTCGAGGTCGAGCCCCTCGTCGGAGGCGGGGAAGGCGTGGATGTTCGCCGCCGGGATCGCGACGTGATCGAGCAGCGCCTCGCGCGCCTGCTGCACGTTGCGGTCGGCATGACCGGTCGGCACCCAGCGCTCGTCGCCCCACCAGGCGTGCACCCGGCCCCAGTCGATCTGATCGCGCCCGGGGTGGTCGGCGATCGCGGCGAGCACCTCGATGCCGACGCTGCCGCCGGTGAGCACGATATGCACCTCCGACCGCTCGTCGAGCAGGTCGATCACCTTGGTGAGGAAGCGGGCGGCGACCGAGCCCGCGAGCGCGGCCCGGTCGGCGTGCACGAGCACGCGGCGTTCGGTAGTCACGGTGGAGCCTCTCTGGTGGAGCGGGAGCGCGGGCTGCGCCGTCGTCACACGGCGGTCGAGGCGCCGAACCCGCTCGCGAGCACGGCACCGAACTCGTCGTCGGGGTCGAGCCTACGCAGTTCCTCGGCGAGGCACTCACGCAGGCCCCGGCGCGGCAGCGACAGCTCGTGCGTCGGCTGGCCCGGCTGGTGCAGCTCGACGATGCCCGTGCGCGTGCGCTCCAGGCGGATCTCGCCGCCCGCGCGGTGCAGGACGACGCGGTGGATGCCCGAAGAGGGGTTGCCATCGGCCACGTCCACCTCGACCGGCACCTGCAGGCGTAGCCCGAGCCACGCCGCGAGCAGAGCTGTCGACGGGCTGTCGGGGGCGCCCGAGACCTGCACGCGGGTGATGGGCTCGTAGGGCGGCTGGTCGAGCGACGCGGCGAGCTGCGCACGCCAGAGCGTCAGCCGCGTCCACGCGAAGTCGGTGTCGCCCGGGCGGTAGCCCGCTGCGATACGCGCGAGCGTGCCCTGCGGCTCTGCCGTCGATGCCGAGTCGGTGATGCGGCGCTGGGCCAGGCGGCCGAGCGGGGTCTCGCACACGGCATCCGGGCACTCTCCGGGCCACCACGAGACGACGGGCGCGTCGGGAAGCAGCAGCCCCGTCACGAGCCCCCGCAGATCGGTCGCGGTGTCGCCGTGCGCCCTCAGCACGATGACCTCGCTCGCTCCCGCGTCGCCGCCGACGCGGATCTCCGCGTCGAGACGCGCGGTTGCGGCGGCGGGGTCGGTCGAGACGACGATGATGCGCATGGGGTGCTCGCGCGATGCCTCGTTCGCGGCGGCGATGACATCCTCCTCATCGCCGATGACGCTCGCGATGATGAGGGTGAGCACGCGACCGAGGGCGACGGCGCCGGCCTCGTCGCGGATGCGCACGAGGGTCTTCGACACCTGGCTCGCTGTCGTGTCGGGCAGGTCGA
>LNFD01000119.1 GCA_001464255.1 Actinomycetales bacterium Ga0077552
TGAGGGCTGCGGTGATGGCCGCGAGGTTGAGGGCGTAGCCCCCGAAGGGCGCGGCGAGCGCCGTGGCCGCGCCGCTCGCCGCGAGCACCGTGCGCGCCGGCACGTCGCGGTAGCCGAGCGTCGTCAGTACGGCGAACCCGGGCACGTTCTGCCCCGCCATCGTGACGATGTAGAGCGGCAGGCCGAGCGAGGCGATGACGAGCGGGTCGAGGGTCGGCATCGTGAGGGTGAGGCCGGGGGTCAGGGTGGCGCCGAGCATCCACTCGTCGCCCGCGCTCACGACGACACCGATGATCGCCACGAGCATCGCCGCCGGCACCGCCCAGCGCGGCAGCCAGCGCACGAGCAGCAGCCACACGATGATGACGGGTGCGGCGAGCAGCGGCTGCTCGATGACCGCCGTGACGGGCGCGATGCAGTGCCCGCGAGCATCGCCCCCGCGAGCGGCATCGGGATGCGCGTCATCGCCCGCCCGAGCCACGGCCACAGCCCGCTCACGAGGATCAGCAGCCCGCACACGATGAAGGCCCCGATCGCCGCGCCGTACGAGCCCGTCGTGCCCTCGGCCGCGACGAGCAGCGCCGCGCCCGGCGTCGACCACGCGAAGCTCAGCGGCAGGCGGAACCGCCACGAGAGCAGCCCCGCGAGCAGCGCCTGGCCGATGCAGAGCACGAGCAGGCCGCTCGCTGCCTCCTCGGGGCTCGCCCCGACGGCGAGCAGCCCGGCGATGACGAGGGCGAACGAGCTCGCGAAGCCCGTGAGCGCGCCGATGACCCCGGCGATGATCGGCTGCAGCACGCTGCCAGCCTAGGGCTGGCTACGACTGCGCGCGGTACCAGTGACGCACGTGCTGGCGGTCGTGGCGGGCCTGCCAGAACTCGACCTCGGTCGGCGTGAGCGCCCACGCGGCCCAGTCGGGATTGTGCGACTCGGTCACGGCGGGGCGTGCTGCCCAGTCGGCGGCGGCGACCTCGCTTGGCAGCTCCTCGACCTCGCCCGTCACCCGCACCTGCCGACCCACCTCGGGCCAGTAGAAGGTGAGCGCCGCGCTCGGGTTCGCGGCGAGGTCGATGCCCTTGCGGGTCGAGCGCGCCCCCGCGAAGACCCACTGGCCGTCGATGAGGTCTTTCAGGATGAGCGTGCGCGCAGTGACGTGCCCCGTCGGGCCTGCGGTCGAGAGGGTGCAGGCGTGCGGCTGCATGACCCCGCGTGCGAGGGCGTCGTCGAGCCACTGCAGGAAGAGCTCGTGCGCGCTCGCGGGAGCCGTCGCAGGGTCGAACTCGGGCAGCTCGGCGGGGAAGGCGGGCAGCGCCCGCAGGCGGTCGCGCAGGGTCTCGCTCATGCCGCCAGGGTAGCCCCGGTCGGCCGCGAAGCGGCAGAGTCGCTACGCCGACTTCTCGCGGCGGGGTGCCGCGCGGCGCGGCACGATCGTCGGGGCGGCGTTCTCGAGCACCGCGTCGCGCGTGACGACGATGCGCTCGACATCGTCGTGCGAGGGCACCTCGAACATGATCGGCCCGAGCACCTCCTCGAGGATCGCGCGCAGGCCGCGTGCGCCGGTCTGGCGCAGCACGGCGAGGTCGGCGATCGCATCGAGCGCGTCTTGCTCGAACTCGAGCTCGACGCCGTCGATCTCGAACATGCGCTGGTACTGCCGCACGAGGGCGTTCTTGGGGGTGGTGAGGATCTCGATGAGCGCCGTGCGGTCGAGCGGCGTGACGGTCGTGACGACGGGCAGGCGGCCGATGAACTCGGGGATGAGCCCGAACTTGTGCAGGTCTTCGGGCAGCACCTCGCTGAAGAGGTTCTTCTCGAGCGACTTGTCGTGCAGCGGGGCGCCGAAGCCGATGCCGCGCTTGCCCGCACGCTGGCTGATGATGTCTTCGAGGCCCGCGAAGGCGCCCGCGACGATGAACAGCACGTTGGTCGTGTCGATCTGGATGAACTCCTGGTGCGGATGCTTGCGCCCGCCCTGCGGGGGAACGCTCGCGACCGTGCCCTCGAGGATCTTGAGGAGGGCCTGCTGCACGCCCTCGCCCGAGACGTCGCGCGTGATCGAGGGGTTCTCGGCCTTGCGCGCGATCTTGTCGACCTCGTCGATGTAGATGATGCCCGTCTCGGCCCGCTTCACATCGAAGTCGGCGGCCTGCAGCAGCTTGAGCAGGATGTTCTCGACGTCTTCAACGACGTAGCCCGCCTCGGTGAGCGCCGTCGCGTCGGCGACCGCGAAGGGCACGTTGAGGCGCTTCGCGAGCGTCTGGGCGAGGTAGGTCTTGCCGCAGCCCGTCGGCCCGATGAGCAAGATGTTGCTCTTGGCGATCTCGACGTCGTCGGCCAGCTGGTCGGCGGCCGTGATGGTCTGGCGGGCCCGGATGCGCTTGTAGTGGTTGTAGACGGCGACCGAGAGCGACTTCTTCGCCGCCTCTTGGCCGATCACATACTCTTCGAGGAAGGCGTAGATCTCTTTCGGCTTCGGCAGATCGAACTCGGCGGCCTCTGACTCGTTCGACAGCTCGACGCATTCGTCGCAGATGTACACCCCGGGGCCCGCGATGAGCTGCTGAACCTGCTTCTGGCTCTTCCCGCAGAACGAGCACTTGAGCAGGTCGGCGCTTTCTCCGATGCGAGCCATGGCCTCACCCCTCACTCCCGGGTCGGATCCCTGACGGATCGGCCCTCGACCGAGCCTAACGCGGTGGAACGACGTTGTGCGCGCACCGCCCACCGCCCGGGTGTCGCGCCATGACCCATCGATCGCGCGCGCCGCTCCGAACGCAGATCAGATGCCCAGCACGGGCACCGTACCCTGGAGAGGTCATGACCCCGATCGAGCGCAGTGTCGCGGCCGCCGGCATCGTCGCTGTCGTGTCGGTCGCGATGGCTGCCGTAGCTCACGCGGTAGCGGGCGGAGGCGCCCCCTCGATCGTCGCCATTACCCTCGCCCTGCTGGTAGGCGGAACGGTCGGCATGTGTATCGTCGGCCCCCGGCTAACCCGGGCCCGCGCTGCCGTCGGGGTCGTGCTCGACCAGGCTGTTTTCCAGACCCTCTTTGCTTTCTTCGGCACAAGCTCGATCTCCGTCGGCACCATGCCTCCTGGTGCGGTCGTCGATAGCGCACATGCCGTGCACAGCATGGCGACGCTCGATCTCGCGCAGACCACGACAGCCGCTCCCACTCTCTCGATGCTCATCACACACCTCGGTGCAGCGCTCGTCGCCTACGGGATGCTGCGCCACGGCCTCGCCGCGATCGACGCCATCGCCACCGCTCTTGTGACGGCGCTCGCGCGCGCCCTCGACCTGGCCAAGCGCGTCGCACTGCCCGTGTCGTCGCCGCTCACGATCGCGATCGTCGACGACCGACGGGCCCTCTCGACCGAACCCCGGCTACTGCCCGATCGTCGAGGGCCGCCCGCCCTCGCTGCGCGCTGACCTCCGCCGCCTTCCTCGCATTCCTCTTTCCGCGCCGACCTCGCTCGTCGTACGCGCCCGATCGGGCGCACACGAGCGCGGCGCATCCCGCACTCAATCTCTGCAAAGGACCTCCCATGAAGCACATCACTCGCACCTCCGCTGCCCTCGCGGCTGGCGCCATCATCGCCCTCGCCGTTCCAACGGCGGCATTCGCCGACGCCACGGCAACGCCGACCAGCACAGCCGCCGGCTCGAGCACTACCGTGACCTTCGCCATTCCGCACGGCTGCGACGCCTCACCAACCCAAGTGGTCACGATCGACCTCCCGGAGTCGATCGTCAGCGTCACCCCTACTGCGCACGCGCTCTGGTCGATCGAGAAGGTCGCCGTGCCGCTCGACGAGCCGATCGAATCGGCGACCGGCGGAGACCCCATCACCGAGCGAATCGGCCAGGTGGTCTACACCTCGACGATCGGCGGCCTGCCGAGCGATCAGCGCGACACGTTCGATCTCTCGTTTCGTCTGCCCGCCGGAGAGAGTGGCGATGTCCTCGAGTTCCCCGTGACCCAGACCTGCACCGAGGGGTCAGTGACGTGGGATGGCGAGGAAGTGCCGACCGTCGTACTGACCGCAGCGACCGGTGACGACGACGGGCACGGCGGCGAGGCCGCCGAGGGGGGCGCGCACTCCGATAACGAGACAGAGACAGTCGCCGACTCAGCGACCGACGCCGCCCAGGTCGATGTGCTGGCCCGTGTTCTCGGCGTCGTCGGCGTCTTCATCGGCGTCGTCGGTATCGTCATCGCCATCATCGCCCGCCGCGCCGCGCGCGCGCAGGCCTAACGAGGGGGTCGATCATGACCGCAGTACGCACCCGGTTCGCGGCTCTCGCGACCGCGACACTCGGACTGGGCCTCGCGCTCGGGGTGGCATCGCCCGCCGCAGCGCATAACTACGTCGTGTCGTCGACGCCGGAGGACGGGGCGACGATCAGCGAAGTGCCCGGCTTCTTCATCATCGCCGCGAGCGACGTGATGCTCGACCTCGCGGGCGACGGTGCGGGCTTCGGCCTGCAGGTCACCGATGAGCAGGGTCGCTACTACGGCGACGGCTGCATCACGGTGCAGGGCGCCGAGCTCTCCACCGTAGGAGCCCTGGGCTCGGCCGGCGAGTACACGCTGACCTACCAGTTTATCTCCGCCGACGGCCACACCGTCTCCGACGCGCTCACGTTCCGGTACGAGCCCGCCGCGGGCGAGGTCGAGCAGGCCGGCGTGGCGAGCGCTCCCGAGTGCGGAACCTCCGGCGCGACCGCGACGGGTGTCGTCCCGGCGACCGACGAGGCCTCGACCGTCGTCGGGTTCATCGTTGGCATCATCGTGGGGCTCGTCGCCCTGGCCGTGCTCGTCGCGCTCGTGATCCGGCTGCGGTCGAAGTCAGACGCGGATGCCCCGGCCGACGGGGCGGTGCCGCCCAGCGGCGCCTAGTCGGCACCTCCGCATGACGAGAGCCCCGCATCCTGCTGCAGGATGCGGGGCTCTCGTCGTGCGCGACGCGACCGTCGGCTAAGCCGTGATGGCCGCCGTGACGGTCTTGCGGCTCGTGAGCACCTGGTCGATGAGGCCGTACTCGAGGGCCTCGTCGGCGATGAGGATCTTGTCGCGGTCGATGTCTTTGTTCACCTGCTCGACCGTGCGGTTCGAGTGCTTCGAGAGCGTGTGCTCGAGCCACTCGCGCAGACGGGCGATCTCCTTCGCCTGGATCTCGATGTCGCTCGCCTGACCGCGACCGGCGTCTCCGGTGGCGGGCTGGTGGATGAGCACGCGCGCGTTCGGCAGGGCGAGGCGCTTGCCCGGGGTGCCGGCGGCGAGCAGCACGGCCGCGGCCGAGGCCGCCTGGCCGAGCACGACGGTCTGGATCTGCGGGCGGATGTACTGCATCGTGTCGTAGATCGCCGTCATGGCCGTGAACGAGCCGCCGGGGCTGTTGATGTACATGACGATGTCGCGG
>LNFD01000120.1 GCA_001464255.1 Actinomycetales bacterium Ga0077552
CGACCTGGGCGGGCTTCGCCGAGGCGTCGTTGACCTTGATGTGCCCCGCCTTGCACGCCGCCGTCGCGGCCGAGCGCGTCGCGAACAGCCGGATCGCCCAGACGTAGGCGTCGACGCGCACGCCGCCGGGTCCGCTCGGTGAGGTCATGGGGCCAGCGTACGAGGCCTCGGCCGCGCCGGGTTAGCGTGGAGCCATGCCCACCGCCCTCATCACCGGCGCGACCGCCGGCATCGGCGCCGAGTTCGCGCGCCAGCTCGCCGCGCGCGGCGACGACCTCGTCATCGTGGCCCGCGACAGCGCTCGGCTCGCGGCGGCGGCGGCCGCGCTGCAGCACGAGTTCGGCGTGCGCGTCGAGGCTCTGCCCGCCGACCTGCTCGACCCGGAGGGCCTCGCGGCGGTCGACCGCCGGCTCGCCGACGAGCGCCGGCCCATCGATCTGCTCGTCAACAACGCGGGCTACGGCATCCGGGGCGAACTCGATGAGAACGCGTGGGAGGTCGAGAAGCGCCACCTCGACATCCACGTCTCGGTGCCCCTGCAGCTGACGCAGACCGCCCTGCGCGGCATGCTCGCACGCGGCCGCGGCCGCATCGTGCTCGTGGCGAGCGTGGCGGCCTTCACGCCGCGCGGCACGTACTCGGCGGCGAAGGCCTGGGCCGTCATGGCGGCGCGCGGGGCGAACATCGTCTACCGCGGGCGCGGGGTGAGCGTCACGGCCGTGTGCCCGGGCTTCGTGCGCACCGAGTTCCACGATCGCATGAAGGTCAGTACCGACGGCATTCCATCGTTCCTGTGGTTGCAGGCGCCGCAGCTCGTGCGGCTCGCGCTCCGGGGCATCGACCGCGGCCGCTCGGTCGTCATCCCGACCGTGCGCTACCGCCTCATCGCGGCGCTCGCGCGCGTGCTGCCCGATCGGCTGGCGACGTCGGGCCGGTTCCGCTCGCGCGACTAGCGCGCGGCGACCAGCTCGGGTGCGACCGCACCATCCTCGGCCGCGAGCTTCGCCTTCCAGTCGACGAGGCCGCGCACGACGGCGCTCGGGTCGTCGGCGAGGGCCGTCATGGCGTCGGCGGGAACGAAGTAGTTGATCGCCACGAAGCCCCGCACGCGCTCATCGGGGTCGTCGGCAAGACGGCGCAGGATGTCGCACGGCACGTGCTCGTTCTTCGCGATGCACGCGCGCACCCCTGCGTCGGGATCGCGCGAGAGCGCTTCGTAGATCTCGACCGGCGCGTGGTACGACAGCGCCGCGCTCTCGCGGATCTTGGGGTTCGGGTCGGCGGCGAGGCGCCGGATGCGGGCGACCTTTGAGGCCGTCACGGCGGGGGAGAGGAACTGCGCGACGGGGTCGTCGGAGGTCAGCATCGCCGGGGCATCGGCGGCGAGCTGGCGGCGCTGGGCGGGGGTGTTGAACCGGATGCACGACATGCGCAGGATCGTAATCAGGCGGCCGGGGCATCCGCGGCAGCGGCGCGGCGCTCTCGGGGAATCCACGGGATGAGCATCGAGGTGCGCCGCTGGTACTCGGCGTACTCGGGGTACTTGCTCGCGGTGATCGACTCCGTGAAGATCGTCGACCCGATGAACAGCGCGGTCAGCAGCACGGGCCCGACGAGCGTCCAGTGCAGGGCCGAGCCGAGTGCCGCGGCCCCCATGGCGTAGAACACCCACCACTGGGCCTGCTCGAAGAAGAAGTTGGGGTGCCGGCTGAACCGCCAGAGCCCCGTGGTCACGAAGCGGTGCTCGGGCTCGTGCCCGGCGGCGATCGCCGCATTCTTGCCCTGGTGGAACACCCACTGCTGCTGGTCGGCGACGAACTCGCCGATGAGCAGCAGCAGGAAGAGCGCGGCGAGCCCGAGGTCGAGCGCGCCGACGGGCACGGCCTGGTTCTCGAACGCCACGAGCGCCGGCAGCGCGATGAGCAGCAGCAGCGCATTCTGGAAGATGACGATGAAGAGCAGGTTGAACACCTGGAACTGGCCAGCGCTCATGCGCGCCCGGAGGATCGGCCACCGGTAGTCCTCGACCCCGCTGTAGCCGCCCTTGCGCGCGAAGTTGAACGTCAGCCGCGCGCCCCACAGGGCGACGAGCACGGTCATGATCGTCAGCCGGGGATCGGTGAACCCGGTCGCCGCCCAGAACACCGCGACGTAGACGACCGGAACGATCGACCAGATGCGGTCGACCCACGAGTGGTCGCCGGTCACGAGCGATGCGACCCAGGTGAACAGGCTGACCCCGGCGGCGATGCCGAGCACGATGACGACGGTGTCCATGGCTGTCAGGCTAGCGCCGGATGCCCCTCTCGCGCCCCTCGCGCACCTCACTAGACTGAGGCCGTGTCGGAGCCGTCGAACGACCCGGGCCCGGTCGGGCCCGTCGTCAGCGAGCGCGTGCTGACCGTTCCGAACGCGCTGAGCGCCCTGCGCATCCTGCTCGTGCCCGTATTCCTCGTGCTCGTGCTGGCCGAGCTCGACGTCGCCGCGCTCATCGTCATCATCGTCTCGAGCGTGAGCGACTTCCTCGACGGCATCATCGCCCGCAGGTTCTCGCAGATCACGAAGCTCGGGCAGCTGCTCGACCCGGCGGCCGATCGGCTCTTCATCTTCGCGGCGGTGATCGCCCTCGCGGTGCGCGAGGTCGTGCCGTGGTGGGTCGTCGCCGTCATCGTGGGGCGCGATGTCTTCCTCGCGGTGCTCGGCCTCGTGCTCGCCCAGCACGGCTACGGCCCGCTGCCCGTGCACCACCTCGGCAAGCTCGCGACCTTCGCCCTGTTCTACGCGCTCCCGATCCTCGTGCTCGGCCAGGCCTTCCCGGCGGCGCAGGCGGTGAGCGACCCGATCGGGTGGGCGTTCACGCTGTGGGGCGCCTTCCTCTACTGGTGGGCGGGCATCCTGTACCTCCGCCAGACCCGTGAGCTGACCGCGAAGGCGCCGCGAGCCGCCTCCGATGCATCGGATACGCTGGGCGAGCAAAGGAGGTCGACGGATGGCTGACACCACGCCCGAGGCGCACGACGGCGCCGCTGCGGGCGCGTACCGACCGCACGAGACGACGGTGCACTACGGCCCCGAGTTCGCGGCGCAGCTCGCCGCGCTCGAAGCCGGCGTGAGCCCGGAGGAGCAGGAGGTCATCGGGGCGCTGCCCTCGGGTTCGGCGCTGCTGATCGTGCGCCGCGGCCCCACCGCCGGTGCGCGGTTCCTGCTCGACGCCGACGTGACGGTCGCGGGGCGGCATCCTGAAGCCGACATCTTCCTCGACGACGTGACCGTCTCGCGCAAGCACGCCGCCTTCCTGCGGCAGGGCACCGCCTTCTCGGTGCGCGACCTCGGCTCGCTCAACGGCACCTTCATGACGGGGGAGCGCATCGACGACACCGTCGGCCTCACCGACGGCTGCGAGGTGCAGGTGGGCAAGTTCCACCTCACCTTCTACGCATCGCGCATCGACCTCAGCACGAGCGCGTGATGGCGGCGCGGTCGTCGGCCGCCTCGACCCGACCGGCGGCGGGGGGCGGGCTGCTCAGCATCGGTCAGGTGCTCGCCAAGCTCAGCCCCGAGTTCCCCGATCTCACGCCCTCGAAGCTGCGTTTCCTCGAGGAGCAGCAGCTCGTCTCGCCCTCGCGCACCGAGTCGGGGTACCGCAAGTTCTCGCCCGCCGACGTCGACCGGCTGCGCTTCATCCTGACGATGCAGCGCGACCACTACCTGCGGCTCAAAGTCATCCGCGGCTACCTCGACGACATCGAGGCCGGGCGCACGCCCGCCCTGCTCGCGAGCGGCGCGGTGCCGAGCTCGATCCTCGTCACCGAGCGGCGGTACACGCGCGCCGAGCTCGCGCGCGAGGCCGGCGCGAGCCCCGCCCTGCTGACCGACGCGATCTCGGCCTCGCTCGTCGCGGCCGCCGACACCTACGGCGACGAGGCCCTGCAGGTGCTGCGCGCCCTCGTCGAACTGCAGCGCTCGGGCATCGAGCCCCG
>LNFD01000121.1 GCA_001464255.1 Actinomycetales bacterium Ga0077552
CTCGTCGTGCTCATCGTCGTGCTCGGCGCCGTGAGCGGCGCCCACCTCAACCCGGTCGTGACGGCCGCGCTCGCGGTGCAGCGGCTCGTGCCCGCCCGCGAGATCCTGCCGACCGCGGCCGCGCAGGTGCTCGGCTTCGCCGCGGGCGCGGTGCTGGCCAACCTCATGTTCGGCGGCGCGGCCGTGTCAATCAGCACCACCGTGCGCGCCGAGCCCGGGCTGCTGCTCGGCGAGGTCGTCGCGACCGCCGGGCTCGTGGCGGTCATCCTGACCCTCGTGGCCCGCGGTCAGCAGGGCTGGGTGCCGGCCGCCGTCGGCCTCTACATCGGCAGCGCCTACTTCGTGACGAGCTCGACGAGCTTCGCGAACCCCGGCATCACGATCGGCCGCATGCTGAGCGACACCTTCGCGGGCATCGCGCCCGAGAGCGCCCCCGCGTTCATCGGCGCCCAGCTGGTCGGCGCGGCGCTCGGCGTGCTCGCCGTGCGGGTCGTCACCGCCCCCGCCCCGCGGGTCTAGGCGCGGCGCGGCTCGAGGCCGTGCTCGCGGGCGAGCGCCCGCACGTGCTCGGCGATCTGATCGCGCGTGCGCCGCAGGCCCGGCCGGCCGCTCGTGCTCTCGAGCATGATGCTCCACGTGCGGAACTCGCGGCCCTCGAGCGCCTCGAGGGCGTCGTCGCAGTTGAGCACGACGATGTGGTCGGCGGCCGCCACGAACTCCGGCGTCACGGGCTTGGGGTACTCGCCGAACGAGGGGATGCCCAGCTCGTCGAGGGTGTCGGTGACGGCGGGCAGCACGCGCGCGGCGGGATGCTCGCCCGCACTGACCACGCGCGTCGAGAGCGGCGCGATCGAGCGCATGAGAGCCCCGGCGATCTGCGAGCGCCCCGCGTTGCCCGAGCACACGAACAGGAACGAGGGCGGGGCCGGGCGCGATCCGTGCCGCGCGCGGAAGCGCAGGGCCTCGAGCCGGTCGGCCGCGAGCTGGGCGGCGAGGGCGCGGCCGTGGTTGGCGGGGTGGTCGAGGTGCCGGTAGCGCCGGAAGCTGTCGAGCACGAGAGCGCGCACGACCGACTCGTCGATCGCGCGAGCGTGCTGGTCGGAGAGCCGCTGGGTGACCTCTTCGATGATCTCGAGGGCCTGCGGCGCGTGCAGCGTCATCGTGCGCGCCCCGCGCGCCGGATGCCCCACCCCCCTGCCACGTGACCAGGCAACGGGCCGCGCGTGAACGGCGTGTGAACGCACGACGACCCGGGCACGACGGTTGGGCGATTCCTGCCACAATGGGCCGCATGCAGGAGGACGGGCTCACGGAAGCCGGCTACCAGGTCGATGGCGGCGTGGGGGGCGACTTCCTCGACGACTACGACGAGTCGACGAGCGTCGACGACGGCACGCTGCCCCCCGACCGCTACCTCGACCGCGAGCTGAGCTGGTTGCGCTTCAACCAGCGGGTGCTCGAGCTCGCCGAGGATGAAGCGGTGCCGCTGCTCGAGCGCGTCAACTTCCTCGCCATCTTCGCGAGCAACCTCGACGAGTTCTTCATGGTGCGCGTCGCCGGCCTCAAACGGCGCATCGTCACGGGCCTCGCCGTGCCGACCAACACCGGCCGCGCTCCCGCCGACGTGCTCGCCGACATCAACGCGCTCGCGCTCGAGCTGCAGCTGCGCCACGCGCGGGCCCTTCACGACCACGTCAAGCCCGCTCTCGACGAGGCCGGCATCCACATCGAGTCGTGGGCCGACCTGAGCGAGACCGATCGGTCGCGCGTCGACGAGATCTTCTCGGCGCAGATCTTCCCCGTGCTCATGCCGCTCGCCGTCGACCCGGCCCACCCGTTCCCCTACATCTCGGGGCTCTCGCTCAACCTCTCGGTGCGCGTGCGCAACCCGAAGACCGAGCGGGTCGAGTTCGCGCGCCTCAAGGTGCCGCAGGTGCTGCCGCGCTTCGTGCAGCTGCCCGATGACGGCACCGGCCGGGTGCGGTTCCTGACCCTCGAAGACCTCATCTCGAACCACCTCGACGAGCTGTTCCCCGGCATGGAGATCCTCGAGCACCACGAGTTCCGCGTCACGCGCAACGAAGACGTCGAGGTCGATGAGGACGAGACCGAGAACCTCATCCAGGCCCTCGAGCGCGAGCTGCTGCGTCGGCGGTTCGGCCCGCCCATCCGCCTCGAGATCACCGATGACATGGATGCCGTGACCCTCGGTCTGCTGGTGCGCGAGCTGGGCATCACCGAGCAGGAGGTCTACCGGCTGCCCGCGCCGCTCGACCTCGGCGGCCTCTTCGAGATCTCGAAGCTCGACCGGCCGCACCTCAAGCACCCCAAGCACGTGCCGGTGACCTCGGTGCAGCTGCAGCCGGCCGAGCCCAACGCGGCGCCCGACGTGTTCGCCTCGATCGCGCGCGGCGACATCCTCGTGCACCACCCCTACGAGTCGTTCGCGACGAGCGTGCAGTCCTTCCTCGAGCAGGCGGCGCGCGACCCCAACGTGCTCGCCATCAAGCAGACGCTCTACCGCACGAGCGGCGACAGCCCCATCATCGAGGCGCTCATCGACGCGGCCGAGGCGGGAAAGGCGGTGCTCGCGCTCGTCGAGATCAAGGCGCGGTTCGACGAGCAGAACAACATCGAGTGGGC
>LNFD01000122.1 GCA_001464255.1 Actinomycetales bacterium Ga0077552
GCGACCGCCGCGGCGAGCACCTGCGGGCGGCTGAGGGGCGACTCCCTGCTTGACATGGTGTACAGCGTACGCCTACAGTGGCGGATGGCCAAGGTGTACGCCGTACACCATGCGGGCCGCGCATCCCGAAAGGACACCATGACCACCGACCGCCGCCTCGCCCTCTGGGCGGGAATCCTCTACCTCGCCACCTTCGTCACCTCGATCCCGGCCCTCGCGCTCAAGACCCCGCTGCTCTCGGGCGAGCCCGAGCCCGCGCTCGCGGCGTGGGGCGTCGTGCTCGAGATCACCCTCGCCTTCACCTGCGTCGGCACCGCCGTGGCGATCCTTCCCATCGCCCGCCGGGTGAGCGAGACGTTCGCCGTCGGCTTCGTCACCTCGCGCGTCGTCGAGGCCGGCGTGATCCTCTCCGGCGCGCTCGTCGTGCTCGCCCTCATCGAAGTCGGCGGCGACTCGCCCGCCGCGCCCGCGCTCGTCGAGCTGCACGACGCGGCGTTCCTGCTCGGGCCCGCGTTCATGTCGTCCATCAACGCGTTCCTGCTCGGCACGATCATGCTGCGCGGGCGCCTCGTGCCCCGCATCATCCCGATCGTCGGCCTCATCGGTGCGCCGATGCTGCTGCTGTCGTCGTACGGCGTCGTGCTCGGGCTCTGGGAGCAGACCGGGCCGGTCGGCTCGATCGCCGCGCTGCCCATCGCCCTCTGGGAGTTCTCGCTCGGCGTGTGGCTCATCGTGAAGGGCGTGCGGGTGCCCGAGCCCGCGGTGGAGAACGGCCCCGTGCAGCGGTCGTACGCTTGAGGCATGGCCGACACCAATGACGCGTACCTCGCCGCCTCGAATCGATACGACCTCATCGAGTACCCGCGGGTCGGGCGCAGCGGGCTTCGCCTCCCCCGCATCTCGCTCGGCCTGTGGAACAACTTCGGCGACGACCGCCCGATCACCACTCAGCGCGCCATCCTGCGCCGCGCGTTCGACCGCGGGGTGACCCACTTCGACCTCGCCAACAACTACGGGCCGCCCGCCGGCAGCGCCGAGGAGAACTTCGGCACGATCTTCCATCAGGACTTCGCGCGGTACCGCGACGAGCTCATCATCTCGACGAAGGCGGGCTATTACATGTGGCCCGGCCCCTACGGCGAGTGGGGCTCGCGGAAGAACCTGCTGAGCTCGCTCGACGCGAGCCTGGGGCGCATGCGCCTCGACTACGTCGACATCTTCTACAGCCACCGGCCCGACCCCGAGACGCCGCTGGAGGAGACCATGGGCGCGCTCGCCACGGCCGTCACGAGCGGCAAGGCGCTCTACGCCGGCATCTCGAACTACGACGCCCAGCAGACGCGCGGGGCGCACCGCATCCTCGGCGAGATGGGCATCCCCCTGCTCATCCACCAGCCCCGCTACAACATGTTCGATCGACGCATGGAGGACGGCCTGCTGGATGCTCTCGCCGAGCTCGACCTGGGCAGCATCGTCTTCTCGCCGCTCGCGCAGGGGCTGCTCACGAACCGCTACCTCGACGGGGTGCCCGCGGGCTCGCGCGCATCCGAGGGCCGCTGGATCAGCGAGGACACCATCGACGACGCCTACCTCGAGCGCGCGCGGGCGCTCAACGGCATCGCCGAGGCGCGCGGGCAATCGCTCGCGCAGCTCGCCCTGCTGTGGGTGCTGCGCCACCCGCAGGTCACGAGCGCCCTCATCGGCGCGAGCAGCGTGCGCCAGCTCGACAACAGCCTCGACGCGCTCGACGCCCCGGCCCTCACGGCCGACGAGATCGCCGCGATCGAGCCGCACGCGGTGCACGGCACCGGCGCCAAGCAGTAGCCGCGACCGTGGGATACCTGTACGCCCTGCTCGCCGCCGTGCTCTTCGGGGCCAACGGCAGCGTCACGAAGGTCACCATGGAGGCGGGGCTGAGCCCCGCGCAGGTCACCGAGTTCCGCCTCGTCGGCACCGCCGTCATCGCCGGCCTCGTGCTGCTCGCGATCGACCGGCGGGCGTTCATCCTGCCCCGCCGGCAGTGGCCCGTCATGCTGCTGCTCGGCATCGTCGGCGTCGCGCTGCTGCAGGCGACGTACGCCGCGGCCGTGCAGATCCTGCCCGTCGGCATCGCCCTGCTGCTCGAGTACACGGCCGTGCTCATGGTCGCGCTCGTGGCCTACTTCGTGCTGAAAGAGCCCGTGAAGGCGCGGCTGTGGGTCGCGATCGGCTTCGTGCTCATCGGGCTCGCCGTGGTCGCCCAGATCTGGGCGAGCACGCTCGACCTCGTGGGCGTGCTGCTCGCGCTCGCGGCCGCCGTGTGCCTCGCCGTGTACTTCCTCGTCGGCGAGCGCCAGGTCGCGCGCATCTCGCCGCTCGCGGTGTCGTTCTGGACGATGACGATCGCCGCGGTGTTCTGGAGCTTCGTGAGCGGCTGGTGGGAGCTCTCTCCGGACATCCTGGCGACCCCTGTTGACATCGGCGGCGCCGGGGGCGTTCTCGAGGTGCCGATGGCGCTGCCGCTCGCGTGGAACGTGCTGCTCGGCTCGTTCGCGCCCTTCCTGCTCAGCCTCGCCGCCCTGCGCCACCTGCCCGCCACGGCGGCGGGCATCGTGGCCTCGAGCGAGGTCATCTTCGCCTTTGCCGTGGCCTGGCTGTGGCTCGGCGAGACCCTCGACGCGGTGCAGATCATGGGGGCCGCGATCGTGCTCGCGGGCATCATCCTTGCCCAGACCGCGCGCGTCGGGAAGGTCGTCGACGCCGACCTCGCGCTCGCCACCGGACCCGTCCTGACCGTACGCAGCGCAGAGAATTCCTCGTCGTAGTCGCGGTGCCCCCCGTTCGGGGGTAGTCTGCCGGGCATGGACTGGGGGAACAGTTTTCTGCAATGGCTGGCATCCGACGAGGGGTGGCGGGTGCTCTCGGGCGCCATCATCCCGGCGGCGGCGATCGTGATCGCGGGGGCGATCGCGGCGCTCATCGGGCGGGGTTCGACCCGACGGCTCATCACGCTGCATCAGCGTGATGCGCTCACGTCGGCGATCGGCGCCTTCCTGCTCGCGGGTCGCCGCGCCGCGACGTGGAACACGCTCGGCGACGTGGAGCGCGCGCAGCTCGACCACCTGATCGCCGAGGCCGAGACGCGCATCCGCCTGCTGCCCATCGCCGGCGCGGGCCTCGCGGCGAGCTGGGCCTCGCACGAGATCGCCGCGATGAAGCGCGACTCCGCGGGGTTCCAGTTCCAGGCGCAGCAGACGCTCGGCGACTACCGCGACCGCCTCGTGGCCTGGAGTGAGAAGCCGCGCTCGGCCAAGAAGCTCTTCGGCACCGATCTCGAGCGCTGGCAGTTCGAGGGCGGCGAACCGTCGACCACCGGCGCGGTCGAGCCGACGGTCGAGGCGGCGCCCAGCTGGGTCGCGACGAACGAGTCGCTCGAGCGCTCGCCGCTCACGCCCGAGCCGCCCACCGCGGTCGCGACGGCCACGGGCAGCATGCCGCTCATCATCACGACGCCCATGCCCGCGAGCGTCGTGCGCGAGCGCGTACTGCCCGCCTCGGCCGGCTAGCGCCGCATCAGTGCGTCGCGGCGTAGGCCCGGCGCGACCACATCGAGACGTGGTGGTGCATCTCGGGGATGAGCGGCTCGTGCTCGGGCTTCATGAGCACGCTGCGCATGATGCGCCCGCGCTCGGCGTCCTCCTCGAGGTGGATGCCCCGCGCCCGCAGCTGCGCCGGCGTCACGACGTACGTCGCGAGGTGGGTCTGCTGCGGCCGCGTCGTGTCGGCCGCCATCTCGAAGATCGCGTGGCTCACGCGGTCGAGCTCGGTCATCGTACGCACGCGCGGCAGGTAGGTGATGATGTCGAGCTCGGGTCGCTGGTACGGCTGCAGGATGTCGGACTCGGCGATGAGCTCGTGCCACGTCTGCGCGGCCCGGTAGCCGGGCAGCACGATCGCGCCGAGCCCCTGCATGGTGAGCGGGAACACCTTGAGCGTCGCCCACAACGCCGCGGCGCTCGCCCCCGCGCGTGAGCACTCGAGCTGGATCTCGCCGAAGTGCCGCTCGGTGCTCGCGAAGTACGTGTACGGCGACTCGTGGTGGTAGAACCGCAGGATCGACTGGTCGGTGAAGAGCACCGCGCCGCAGCCGTACGGCTGCAGCCCGTGCTTGTGGGGGTCGACGACGACCGAGTCAGCCTGCGCGATGGCCCGGAAGTGGCGCGCGGTCTCGGGGTCGAGCTCGTCGGCGATGATCGCGAAGAACCCGCCGTACGCGGTATCGACGTGTACGCGGGCACCGTGCGCGCGCGCGAGCGGGATGATGTCGGCGAGCGGGTCGACGGCGCCGAGCCCCGTCGTGCCGAGCGTCGCGACGACGACGCCGATGCGCCCGGTCGTCAGCTCGCGCTCGAGGGCGTCGAGGCTCATGCGCCCGTCGGCCTCGGTGGGGATACCCACCGTGTCGATGTCGAGAACCTCGCCCATGCGCGCGTGCGTGTAGTGGGCATCCGATGAATGCGCGATCGCCTTGCCCGGCGCGATCTCGCGGCTCACCCAGAGCGCCTCGAGGTTGGCGGTCGTGCCGCTCCAGGTCAAGTGGCCCATGTAGTCGTCGGGATACCCGAACATGGCAGCGAGCTGGTCGAGCACCTCGTGCTCCATGGCCGTCGTCGCGCGGCTCGCGTCGATCGAGTGGTTGTTGGGGTTGAGCTGCATGGTCGCGAGGTACGCGGCGACGGCGACGGGATGCGGCGGCTTGAGCATCTGCCCCGCGTACTGCGGGTGGAAGTACGGGAAGTTGTCGTCGAGACGTTCGACGAGCTCGCCGAGCACGGCCTGCACCTGGTCGGGGTCGACGTGCTGGCTGGGATGGACATCCCACTCGCCGTACGTGTCTTTGAGGGTCTGGATGCCCTGGATCGGCTGCGGTAGCAGCTCTGCCAGGGTGACGGCACGCTTCTGGCTCACGCCGCACTCCTTCGTGTCGGGGGTGTGCGTGCGAGTCTACCGCCCGGTCGTTCGGAGGCGTACGACCTACGGGCGCGTGCGAGCGATCCGGCGCCCCGCGAAGGCCAACGCCGCGCCGAGGCCCATGAGCAGTAACGCGGCACCGCCGAGCAGACCCGCCGTTCCCGACGTCGTGCCGGTCGCGGCCAACTCGGGCCCTTCTGCACCCTCGCCCCCGACCTCGTCAGCCTGCAGTTCGAACGCGCCAGCGTCGGCGTTCGCGACCCGCGGCTCGCCGCGCTGGTCGACGTTCAGATCGCTGATCGCGGCAGGCGACAAGGTATCGGAGGCCGGTGCGGACGTGAGCGCCGCGAGCGAGGGAACGGCATCGATCGCGGGACTTCCTGCGATGAGCGCGACCGTCTGGGTCGAACCTCCGTTGCTGCCGGGCGCCGCACCGGAGCCGAACAGCTGCGTGGGCGTTCGATCGAACAGGGTGCTCGGGTCGACGAAGCCGAGATCGCTCTCGGTCGCGCGCGACGTGCTGAAGACGTTGCCGGCGAAGTCGAAGATCTGGCCGGTCGTGACGGTGCCGCCGACGCCCAGCTGCGGGTAGCCCGTCGACCCGGCGAAGATGTTGCCGCGGATCGACAGGTTGTCGGTGTCGATCACCGACAGGTAGATCGACTCTCCAGGAAGCTCGGCCTCCACTTGCGGCACGGCAGAGGTGTTGTTGAGGAAGGTCGAGAACTGCACCTCGCTGTCGCCCGTGAAGATCGCACCGCCCTCGTCGTCGGCGGAGTTGCCGACGAACGTGGAGTTCTGCACCTCGGAGGTGTAGGCGTCGATGGCGCCGCCGTAGCGGCTGGCGGAGTTGCCGACGAAGGTCGACGCGTCGACGGTCACCGAGCCGTAGCTGGTGATGGCACCGCCGTCTCCATCATCAGTGCTGTTGGTGAGGAAGGTCGAGTCGGTGACGGAGACCGAGTCGTAGCCGACGATCGCCCCACCCTCGAAGTTTGCCGTGTTGAGTTCGAAGGTCGAGCCCGTCACCGTCACGGTGTCGGCCACGATCGCGCCGCCGAAGCCGGCCGAGTTCTCGCGGAAGGACGAGTCGATGACAGTGACCGCGTCCGCCGCGACGGCGCCCCCGCCGAACGTCACTCCGTCGGTGATGGTCAGGTTCTGGAGCGTGACATGAACGCTGTCCTCGGAGTCTCCGGTGATCACGCGGTCGGTGCCGTCAGAATCGAGGACCGCGCCGGTGAGACCGAAGATCGTGACATCACGCGGCGCGAAGAGGGTGCCGTCGATCGTGAACGTGCCCTCGACGCAGACGATCG
>LNFD01000123.1 GCA_001464255.1 Actinomycetales bacterium Ga0077552
TCCGCCCGCCGAACCGGTCGTGCCGGCCGTCACGTCGTAGAGGCGGTACTTCTCGATCGCGGCCGGAACCGCGCTGGGGTCGACGGCGCCGCGGCGCGCGAGCTGCTGCAAGGTGCGCACCACGATCGACGGGCCGTCGATCGTGAAGAAGCGCCGCGCGGCAGGGCGCGTGTCGCTGAACCCGAAGCCGTCGGCCCCGAGCGTGGCGTAGTCGCCCGGAACGAACGGCCGGATCTGGTCGGGGACCGCGTGCATGAAGTCGGTCACACCGATGAACGGCCCCTCGGAGGCCTGGAGCTTGCGGGTGACGTACGGCACCTTCGGCTCCTCCGTCGGGCGCAGGAAGTTGTGCTCGTCGACGGCGAGTCCGTCACGGCGCAGCTCGTTCCACGAGGCGACGCTCCAGACGTCGGCCGAGACGTTCCAGTCGTCGGCGAGCAGCTGCTGCGCCTCGAGCGCCCACGGAACCGCGACGCCCGACGAGAGGATCTGCGCCTTGGGTCCCAGGCCGTCGCTCGCCTTGAGCAGGTAGATGCCGCGCAGCAGGCCCTCGACATCGAGGTTCTCGGGCTCAGCGGGCTGCACGTGCGGCTCGTTGTAGACGGTGATGTAGTACATGACGTTGGGGTCGGGATGCGCGCCGCCGTACATCCGCTCGAGTCCGGCGCGCATGATGTGCCCGATCTCGTAGCCGAAGGCCGGGTCGTAGGTCACGACCGCGGGGTTCGTGCTGGCGAGCAACGGCGAGTGGCCGTCGGCGTGCTGCAGACCCTCGCCCGTGAGCGTCGTGCGGCCCGCCGTGGCACCGATGATGAACCCGCGGGTCATCTGGTCGCCCGCCGCCCAGAACGCGTCGCCCGTGCGCTGGAACCCGAACATCGAGTAGAAGACGTAGACGGGGATGAGCGGCTCGCCGTGGGTGGCGTAGCTCGTGCCGACCGCGGTGAAGGCCGCGACGGCGCCCGCCTCGTTGATGCCCGTGTGGATGATCTGCCCCTGCGGGCTCTCCTTGTAGGCGAGCAGCAGCTCCCGGTCGACGCTCGTGTAGTGCTGACCGTTCGGGTTGTAGATCTTCGAGGTCGGGAAGTAGGCGTCCATGCCGAAGGTGCGTGCTTCGTCGGGGATGATCGGCACGATGCGGTGACCGAAGTCCTTCGAGCGCAGCAGGTCTTTCAGGAGGCGGGCGAAGGCCATCGTCGTGGCGACCTCCTGCTTGCCCGAGCCCTTCTTCGCGATGTCGTAGGTGGCGGCGTCGGGCAGCGCGACCTGGGTGTACTTTGAGCGGCGCTCGGGCACGTAGCCGCCGAGCTCGCGCCGGCGCTCCTGCAGGTACTGGATCGCCGGGTCGTTCTCGCCCGGGTGGTAGTAGGGCGGCTGGTACGGGTCGGCCTCGAGCTGGGCATCCGTGATCGGGATGCGCATCTCGTCACGGAACTGCTTGAGGTTGTCGAGCGTGAGCTTCTTCATCTGGTGGGTCGCGTTGCGGCCCTCGAAGCTCGGGCCCAGGCCGTAGCCCTTGACGGTCTTGGCGAGGATGACGGTCGGCTGGCCGGTGTGCTCGCTCGCCGCCTTGAAGGCCGCGTAGACCTTGCGGTAGTCGTGGCCACCGCGCTTGAGGCCCCAGATCTGGTCGTCGGTGTAGTCGGCGACCATCGCGGCGGTGCGCGGGTCGCGCCCGAAGAAGTGCTCGCGGATGAACGCGCCCGACTCGGCCTTGTAGGTCTGGTAGTCGCCGTCGGGGGTGCGGTTCATGAGGTCGCGCAGCGCGCCCTCGTGGTCCTGCTCGAGCAGGGCATCCCACTCGCGACCCCAGATGACCTTGATGACGTTCCAGCCGGCGCCGCGGAAGAAGCTCTCGAGCTCCTGGATGATCTTGCCGTTGCCGCGCACGGGGCCGTCGAGGCGCTGCAGGTTGCAGTTGATGACGAAGTTGAGGTTGTCGAGGCCGTCGTTGGCCGCGAGCTGCAGCGCTCCACGGCTCTCGACCTCGTCCATCTCGCCGTCGCCGAGGAAGGCCCAGACCTGGGTGTCGTCGGCCTGCGCGATGCCGCGGTTGCTCACGTACTTGTTGAGCTGGGCCTGGTAGATCGCGTTGATCGGGCCGAGGCCCATCGACACGGTCGGGAACTGCCAGAACTCGGGCATGAGCCGCGGGTGCGGGTAGCTCGAAAGGCCGCCGCCGGCACCGGCGTGCGACTTCTCCTGCCGGAAGCCGTCGAGCTGGTCGGGGGTGAGCCGGCCCTCGAGGTACGCGCGGGCGTACATGCCGGGGGAGGCGTGGCCCTGGTAGAAGATCTGGTCGCCGCCCG
>LNFD01000124.1 GCA_001464255.1 Actinomycetales bacterium Ga0077552
GCGGGCTCGTTCTCGGGGGCGATCGTGTTGAGGTAGTCGGTGGTCGGCACCATCGGCACGCCGAGGTGCAGCTCTTTCGAGCGCTTCAGCAGGCTCAGCATGATGTCGCGGCCGCGCTCAGCGCCGCGCTCGTGAACGACCGCGTCGAGCGACTCGTTCCATTCGGCGGTCTCATCCGGATCGGAATCGACGTGGCTGACCGAGTACGGATCCTGGTCGTTGACCGTCACCCTTGACCTCTTCCTGGTGGTAGACAGAGTGTGTCGGCACGATCGCCCGCGCCGGGTCACGGCGCAGTGCATCGCACGAGCGCTGTCGAGTCTAGTCACCCGCTCCGCACCACTCGGTGCGAGCCCCACGCCCGCAGGAGCCCCGTGCAGAACCCCGCCCTCCCCGCCGTCGGCAGCATCGCGCCCGACTTCGCGCTGCGCGACCAGTTCGGCCAGACCGTCGAGCTCAGCGGCTTCCGCGGGAGCTCGGCCGTGGCCGTCGTGTTCTTCCCGCTCGCCTTCACCGGCACGTGCACGGGCGAGCTGTGCGAGCTGCGCGACAACATCGCGATGTTCCGCTCGGCGGGGGTGCAGCTGCTCGGCATCTCGGTCGACTCGACGGCGACGCTGCGCGAGTTCGCCGAGCGCGAGAGCTACGACTTCCCGCTGCTCGCCGACTTCTGGCCGCACGGTGAGATCGCTCGCCGCTACGGTGCCTTCCTCGATGACAAGGGCTACGCCACGCGCGTCACAGTGCTCGTCGACACCGAGGGCGTCGTGCGGGCCTCGTTCGCGGTCGGCCCGAGCGAGGCACGACCGCTGACCGCATACCGCGAGGCGATCGCCGCGCTCTGA
>LNFD01000125.1 GCA_001464255.1 Actinomycetales bacterium Ga0077552
CCGTCGAAGTCGCGCAGGGCGTCGCCGTCGAGCACGCGCTCGTCGAAGTAGAGCTGGTAGATCAGGCCCGAGCAGCCGCCCGGCTGCACGGCGAGGCGCAGGCGCAGGTCGTCGCGACCCTCCTGCTCGAGCAGCGACCGCACCTTGGCGGCGGCCGCATCGGTGAGGGAGACGCCGTGAGCGGTGTCGGTGCTCGGCGTGGTGAGTGCAGTGTCGGTCATGGTGACTCCTCGAATGGGTCGATGTCTGGTGTCAGTGTACGACGTGCGCCTGAAGACGGGTCAGGAGAACCGCCTCGGTGAGGATCGCGCGCTGGAAGACGCCGAGGTGCAGCGACTCGTCGGGGCTGTGCGCCCGCGTGTGCGGGTCTTCCACCCCGGTGACGAGCACCTGAGCAGCGGGGAAGGTCTCGGCGAGCTGCGCGATGAACGGGATCGAGCCGCCCACCCCCACCTGCATGGGCTCGGCCCCCCAGGCCTCGCGCATGGCCGCGAGGGCCTCGTCGACGGCCCAGCCGCTCGCATCGACGAGGAACGGCTGACCGAGGTCGACGGCGGCGAACGACAGGTGCGCGCCGAAGGGCGCTCGCGCGCGGAGGTGCCGCTCGATCGCGGCGAAGGCCTCGGCCGCCGACTGACCCGGGGCGACCCTCGCGCTGATCTTGACGGTGATCGAGGGGGCGAGGGTGTTCGACGCGTTCTGCACACTGGGGGCGTCGATGCCCGTCACGGTGATGGAGGGCTGGGCCCAGAGGCGGTGCAGCAGCTCGCCGCGCCCGATCGGCGTGACGCCCTCGAGCAGCGCCGCTTCGTCGCGCAGGCGCTGCTCCGGGATGCTCGGCACGACCTGCTCGTGCGATCGCAGCCCCTCCACCGCGACCGCGCCGTCGGCGTCGTGCAGGGTCGCGAGCAGGGCGATCGTCGCGAGCATCGCATCCGGCACCGCTCCCCCGAGCATGCCCGAGTGCGAGGCGTGGCCGAGCGTGGAGACCGTGAGGCTGAACGTCGCGTTGCCGCGGAGGCCGACGGTGAGCGCAGGGGTCTCGGTCGACCAGTTGTCGGAGTCGGCGACGACGATAACGTCGGCGGCCAGGAGCGCGCGATGGCGCTCGAGCAGGGCCCCGAACGAGCGCGAGCCGAACTCCTCCTCGCCCTCGATGAAGACGACGATGCCGAGC
>LNFD01000126.1 GCA_001464255.1 Actinomycetales bacterium Ga0077552
GCCGGAGGACCGCGCGCCGCGCGCGCGGATCCGGTTCGAGAGGACCCTCCGTGAGCCGCGATCTGGCCGCTTCTGCCCCTGCCTCCGCGACGCGCATGCACGCGATCACCGACGAGACGACCGCGATCGTCGACATGGTGCTCGAGTACGCGCGCCGCCGCATCCTGAGCGACGACACCCCGCTCGACAAGCCCTTCACGCCCGCCGAGCTGCGGCGCCTGGCCGGCCGCACGATCAGCGAGGAGGGCATGGGGGCGCGCCGCGCGCTCGCCCTGTTCGAGAACGTCCTCGCGCCGTCGTGCATCACGACCGAGCATCCGCAGTACCTGTCGTTCATCCCCTCGGCGCCCTCGAAGGCGGCGACCGCGTTCGACCTCATCGTGTCGGCGACGGCCGTCTACGGCGGCTCGTGGCTCGAGGGCTCGGGTGCGGTGTACGCCGAGAACGATGTGCTCGCCTGGCTCGCCCACGAGTTCGGTCTGCCGGAGACCGCGGGCGGGGTCTTCGTGCAGGGCGGCACGATCGGCAACCTGTCGGCCCTCGTCGCGGCGCGTGATCACGCCGACCGCCGTCGGCGCGAGGCCGGCCGGGCGCGGCCCGAGCGGTGGGTGGTGGTCGCGAGCGCCGAGGCGCACTCGTCGATCGCGAGCGCCGCGAAGGTCATGGACATCGACGTCGTTGCCGTGCCGGTGGGCGCGAGCGGCATGCTGCACGGCGATGCCGTGCGACCGGCCCTCGTGGAGCACGGCGAGGCTGTCATCGCCGTGGTCGCGACGGGCGGCTCGACCAACTTCGGCATCGTCGACGACATCGCCTCGATCGCCGCGCTCAAGGACGAGCACGACTTCTGGCTGCACATCGACGGCGCCTACGGCCTTGCCGCGGCGCTCACCGAGATCGCCCGCCCGCGCTTCGCCGGCATCGAGCGGGCCGATTCGCTCATCGTCGACCCCCACAAGTGGCTGTTCACGCCCTTCGACTCGTGCGCCCTGCTCTACCGCGACCCCGAGATCGCGCGGCTCGCGCACACCCAGCACGCCGAGTACCTGGATGCTCTGACCGAGTCGACCGAGTGGAACCCCTCCGACTACTCGGTGCAGCTGACCCGGCGCGCCCGCGGGCTTCCCCTGTGGTTCTCGCTCGCGACCTTCGGGGCCGAGGTCTACCGAGAGGCGATCGCGGTCTCGATCGAGCTCGCGCACGCCGCGGGCCGCGAGATCGCCGCGCGCGACTACCTCTCGCTCGTGCGCGACCCGCAGCTCTCGGTCGTCGTGTTCGAGCGCGTCGGCTGGAGCCCGGGCGACTACGCGCACTGGTCGAACCGCCTGCTCGACGACCAGCGGGCCTTCGTCGTGCCGAGCTCGCACGCGGGCCGCACGAACGCGCGCTTCGCGATCGTCAACCCGCGCACGACGCTCGACGACCTGATCGCGATCCTCGACTCGATGCGCTGAGCGGGGGCGCGGCTCTACACTGGCGCTCGTGACCACCGGCGCGCCCGAGCAGTCGCTCGAGCAGTCGCGCGAGCGGGTGCCGGGGTGGGTCGCGTGGCTGGTCACGCCGCTCGTCGTCGTACTGCTCGGCTCGTCGCTCGACCTCGTCGACCAGGTCGCCCCCGAGACGCTCGGCGGCGTCTCGGCCCGGTACGTGCCGCCCGAGGGCCATCGCACCGTGATCCTCGCGAGCGACGGGGTCGAGACCGTCATCGAGCACTCCCGGTCGACCGGGGTCGAGGGCGTGCTTGCCGCGCCGACGATCGTGTCGGCGACGCTGCTCGACGCCCTCGGCGAGGCCGAGGTGCGTCGCGCGCAGTGGTGGCGCGCCACGCGCGCGACGTCGGCGGGGGAGCGAGCGACCGACCTGCATCGGCTCACCTCCGACGGCATCGTGCTGACGGCATCGTGGGGTGGCGGCCTCGGGCTGCTCTTCGAGCCCGAGCTGCTGCTGCTGCCCGCCGATGCGCGCCCCGGCGACGCGTGGAGCTCGAGCGGCAGCGCCCTGGCCGATGGCGCCCTGACCTACGCGGCCGAGTCGACCGCGTTCGCCGCGACGGGCCCGTTCACCGGCGTCGACGGGGTCGAGGTGCCCCTCACCGGCGGCTGCCTCGGCGTCGACAGCGTCGTGCGCATCTCGAGCGCGGAGGACGACCTGCAGACGACGCTCATCGAGTCGACCGTCTGGTGCCCCGGGCGGGGTGCGGTGTGGAGCAGCGGCTCGGTCGACGACCAGCCGGTCGGTCAGGCCGAGCTGCGGCCCGGTGCGCTGCCGGCCTCCGCGGCGTCCGAGGCCGTCGAGGCGTGGCGGGATGCGGCGGCGACCGCCGCCGATCTCGGCGCGGGCCGCACGCTGCCGCTCACGATCCCCGACCCGTTCTTCGGCGACTCCGCCGCGAGCGGGCAGTTCCCGGCCCGCCCGGCCGCGACACCCGACGGGCGGCTCGTCACGGCGAACGAGCGCGGCGACGACGTGCAGGTGTGGCGTCTCGAGAGCGGGGCCGCCGTGCTCGACTGGGCAGGGCATCCCGGGGGTGCGGTCGTGGCCGTCGGCGCAGTCGGCGATCTCATCGTCGCGACGACGGCGCAACGCCGCGTCGTGGCCTACGACGGCCTCGGGCGCCGGCTGTGGAGCTGGGGCGCCGATGAGCTCGTGCTGTCGGCGCCGCAAGCGCTCGCGATCAGCGGATCGCAGCCCCCCGCGGTGCTCATCGCGGCCCGCAGCGGCACCGTGACGGCGCTGGATGCCCGGACCGGCGCTCCCCGCTGGTCGACGTCGCTCGGGGCCGACTCGCGCGCCGAGCCCGTGGTCGCCGACGGCCTCGTGCTCGTCGCCGACGAGCGGGAGCGGCTCACCGCGCTCGATGGCGCGACGGGCGCCGTGCTCTGGCGCATCGAGCCCGGCCTCGTCGACGCGCTCGCCGCGGCCGACGGTTCCGCGGCCGCCCTGCTCGACTCGGGCCGGGTGGTCGGGCTCGATCTCGCCTCGGGCGTCGAGCGGTTCGACATCGGCCTGCCGGGGCTCGCTCGCGGCCTGCGCGTCGAGGCGGGCGTCGTCGTCGCGCTCACCGACGAGCGCGCGGCCGGTCTCGACGCCGCGAGCGGCCTCGAGCGCTGGCGCGCCGAGGGCGGTGCGGCGCTCGCGGGGGAGGGCGCGATGGTCGCAGTGGTGCGCTCGGGCACCGTGCAGCTCATCGACCTCGTCGACGGCGCCGTCATCGCCGAGCGACCGATCACCGAGGGCGCCGTGGGTGCGAGCCGCTCGGCCCTCGCGATCGGCTTCGCGCTCGTGCTGCTCGACACCGACGGGCTGCTGCAGCGCTGGGAGCTGCGATGAGCCCCGGCGCACGACTGCTCGCCGGCCTGAGCCGGTTCTGGCGGGGACTCATCGCCGATCCGATCGCGCGCGGGCGGGTGCGCGATACGGGCTGGCCGACCGGACTGCGGCCCGTGGTCGTCGTCGGCACGGTCGCGTTCTGCCTCGCGGTGCTCATCATCCTCGCGGCCCCGGCCATCCGCGCGGCGTCACCGCTCTCGGTGAGCGTCGGTGCGAACGTGCTCTCGCTGCCCCGGCTCATGCTGCCGACCATCTTCTGGCTCGTGCTGCTCTCGATCGCGCTCATGCTCACGGCCGCGCTCCACACACGGCTGCGCACGACGGTCGTGCTCACGACCGTCGGGGCGCTCGTGCTGCTCTTCTTCGGCTCGCTCGACTTCGGGGTCGATGGGGAGGGCGCCGTCGAGCTGACGGCGGGCAAGGTGGCCTCGGTCGTCGCGGTGCTGGCCCTCGTGGCGCTCGCGGTCGTCCGCCGCCGGAGGGCTTTCGCGTGGTGGGAGTTCCCGCTCGTGCTCGCGATCACGGGGGCTTCGGCGGTGATCGCCCTCGGCCGGAGCGCCGCCCAGAGCGCCCCCTTCGGCCTCGACTTCGGGCCGCCGACCGCGTCGCTCGTCATGTCGACGATCGGGCTGCTCGCGGTGCCGGCCGCGCTCGCGGCCGGGGTCGCGGTGGCCGAGTTCGCCATCAGCGCCTCCACCTCGGCGGTCGCGGCCGTGCGCCGACCGCTCGATCGGCCTCGGGAGCGCGGTGCGCTCCGCACGGTGCCGCTCCTGCTCATCGGGGCGTTCCTGCTCGTCGCGGCCTGGCGCGTCATCGAGCTCCTCGTCTCCACGACCGCGGGGGTCGGCGCGGTCGTCGAGCTCGCCGACCTCCCGCTCTCGCTCGGAATCGTCGCCGTGATCGCCGTGCTCTGGGTCGTGCTCGCGCGCGTGCGGCGCGGCGGTGCGACGACGGTCGACGACGTCATGGCCCGGCTCGACGACGTGGGCCTTCCCATCGCGGCCGCTCTCACCGCGACGCTCGCGCCCGTCGTCGCCCTGCTGCTGAGTGCGCAGGTGCTCGTCGCGTGGGGCGTCGATAGCGCCGATCTCGGGGTCGTCTTCGTCGTCGCCGAGGCGCTGCGCGGCAGCGTCGCACTCGGCATCGTGCGCACGGTCGTGGGGGTGGGGCTCATCGTGCTCGCCGTGCTCGCGGCGCGCCGCGGGCGCCGCGGCACCCCCGAGCTGCTCGCCGCGATCGGGCTCATGGTGCTGCTGAGCATCCTGCCGACGGCCGTCGCCGCACCCGTCTCCTGGTCGTCGGAGGCGATCGCGGTGATCGTGGCCGTCGGCACGATCGTCATCGCGGCCGTGCTCGCGGTGCGGCGCATGCTCGACACCCATCGCCTCGCCCTGCTGACCGTGGCGCTGCTGCTCTCGGCCGCGGCGGCGTGGCGCGACGTGCTCGCCGACCCGCTCAGCGCCCTCATCGGCGCGAGCGGCATCGCCCTCGTGCTCTTCGGCTTCGTCTGGGGGTTCGTGACCGATGCCGACGTGACCCATGGCGACAGCGCGGCGTACCCCCGGGCATCGCGGGTTCTGCTGTTCCTCGCCAACGCCGTGTTCGGCGTGACGGTGCTCGCGTTCGGCACGCTCGCGCGCGATCTCGGGGCCGCGATCGATCTCGACGCGTTCGCGCAGTTCGGCGACGAGCTGCTCGGCACCGCGCTCATCCTCGCCGCCGTGATGGCCGTGTGGGCGGGGGCGACGGCTCAGGGCTCGTCGTCGGGAGCGGCCGGGGATTCGGCCGATTCCCGGCCCGCACCGCCTAGCGTGTGAGCATGACCGACCCCGCCGCCATCGATCCGACCCTCGAGAGCGCCCTGCGCACGCATACCGACTACGGCGTCGAGAAGCTCGAGGAGGCCGATCTCGCGGGCGATCCGTTCGCGCAGTTCACGGCCTGGCTCGCCGAGGCGGCCGAGCGCGGCGTCTACGAGCCGAACGCCATGGTGCTCGGCACGATCGACCCCGACGGCGCCCCCTCGATCCGCACGGTGCTGCTGCGCGGCGTCGACGAGCGCGGCTTCGCGTTCTACACCGACTACACCTCGCGCAAGGGCCGCGCGCTGCTCGCGAACCCGGCGGTCGCTGTCGTCTTCCCCTGGTACACCCTTCACCGGCAGGTGAAGATCTTCGGCCACGCGCACGCGGTCGAGGCGGCCGACAGCGACGACTACTTCGCGAACCGCCCCCGCGGGGCTCAGGTGGCGGCGTGGTCGAGCGACCAGTCGCAGCCGATCGCCTCGCGCGACGCGCTCGAGCAGAAGGTCGTCGACGCCGAGACACGGTTCGCGGATGCGCCCGAGGTGCCGCGGCCCGAGCGATGGGGCGGGTTCCGCATCGTGCCCGATCGGGTGGAGTTCTGGCAGGGCCGCACCTCGCGCCTGCACGACCGCCTGCTGTTCCACCGCGAGGGGTCGGGCTGGCGCGTCGAGCGCCTGCAGCCCTGAGTGCTCGCGCGGGAATACCGTCGGGCGTGAGAGTGTTGATCCAGTCGATACATACGCATAGAT
>LNFD01000127.1 GCA_001464255.1 Actinomycetales bacterium Ga0077552
TCGTCATCGACAACTACTTCGACAGCGACGAGCTGAGCGCCAAGCTCGAGGCCGCGATCGGCTGAGCGCCGCTTCCGGCCCCGGATGCTGAGCTCGGGCCTCCCGCGGCTCAGCTCTGCCCGGCGGGGCCGTTCTTCTGGTCGAAGCGTCCGGACCGGATGAGCAGGGCCACGGCGACCCCGAGAGCGCTGAGCGGTGCGATGTACGGCGCGAACGAGTAGAGCGCCAGCGCCACGAGCACGCCGACGCCCGCGGCGACCGCGAGGCGCCGCCCGGGGCTGGCGGCGCTCTGCGCCAATGGCAGCATCGCCCACGCGGCGAAGCCCGCTGCGACGCCGGTCGTCGCGAGCAGCAGATAGGGCAGCAGTGACGCGAGCAGGCCGGTCGTCCCCAGCACGGCGATCGGTGCCGAGATCATGTCCGGTACGAGCGCCAGCGGCCGGATGAGCAGCACCGCGTAGGCGACCAGCATCGCCCACGCGGGCACGGCCGTCGACCCGATGAGCGCGTGCACCGCCCGCAGTAGCGGCAGGAAACCGAGGAACGCGAGCACGTTGCCACCGAGGAACCAGCGGATAAGAACCAGCTGGTCGGTCTCGCCGATGAGCACTGCTGGCACGAGCACCGCGCCCACCAGCATCATGGCGAGCGCGATGAGCGCCCACACGGTGCCGACGCCGCGACCAGGGGCCGTGCTGATGCGAGCGAGCAGGCCGGGGGACTCGGGGGAGGAGGTCATGAGCGCACCTTTCTACGGAGGGCGAGGATGGTCGTCGCGACGGCGACGAAGGCGAGCACGAGGGCGCCGCTCGGCAGCACGACGAGCACCCAGACGATCGCGGCGGTGACCGCGAGCATGACGACGGGGCCGAGGCGCATGCTGCCCGCCCGGCGGGCGACGAGCCCGGTCACGATCGCGATCGCGAGCGACTGCAGCGCGATCGCGCTCGCCACGACGATCGGCAGCGGAGCGGTCGTCATCGCGGCCGAGGCGGCGATGAGGAGGCCGCCCGCGACGGCGAGCGCTTCACGCAGCGGGGTCGCGACGCGCGCCAGCACGGCGACCTGAACGAGCAGCGGCACGGCCCCGAGCGAGGCGAGCGCGAAGCCCTGGCCGGGCACGAGCAGCCCTGTCTCCGCGGCGGCCGAGCCGACCGTCCAGGCGAGCGCGACGATGAGCGCGGCGACGACGCCGAGCCAGATGCTGAGGCGGCGCTCGCCTTCCGACCACGGCCGCTGGGGCCTCGGCGCGCGCGGCAGCGGCGGCATGCCGGGCAGCCCCGACACCCCGATGCCGCGCCCGCCATCGCCATGCTCTGCCGCGTACTCCGCTTCGAGCTGCTTGCGGAACGCCACCTCGCGCTCGAAGCGCGCCCCGCGCACCCGGTCGACGACGCCGAGACCGATCGCCCCGGCCATGACGAGCGCGGGGCTGACCCCCGCGATCATGAAGGGCAGCGCGAGCCCCGCGCCGGCGATGCCCGCCCACACGTGCGCGACCATCGGGTCGACATAGGGGCGGATGAGCACGACGGTCGAGGCGGATGCGGCCGCGGTCGTGATCGCCACCACCGAGGCGACCTGCACGTCGACGAGGCCGATGGGGCGCTCCGGCCCGATCGTGAGCAGGGCCAGCACTCCGACGGCGGCGAGCGCGCTCGCGATCGCCATGACGACGGCCGAGACGGCGGGGGTGCGGGTCAGCTGGTCGAATCCGCGGCGCGAGTAGAGCATCCCGAGGCCGATCGCGCCCAGCACGATCGCGATCGTCGTCGGCAGCGCTGGTATCGCCACCACGCCGACCGCGGCGAGCGCCCGACCGGATGCCCAGATGACGAGCGCCGCGAACCACAGCACGACGACCGGGGTCGGCAGCAGCGGCGGCCGCTCGGGCATCGGGGTCGTCACGCCCTCCACCCTATGCGCGCAGCCCTGTTCGCAACTCAGGCTGTACCGGGCCGAACCGCGCCTGACGGCGTCACAGTCGGCCCCTCAGCCTGAGTTGCGAACACCCCCGCTGGCGCGCGAGGCCGCGCGACAGGCGTCGTTCAGACTATGAGCGCGCGCATGCCCGCCTCGAGCGCCGCGACCTCGGCCTCGGCGGCCGCCCGGCGCTCGTCGACCGAGCCCTGGTCGCTCGACGCGTCGATGTAGACCTTCACCTTGGGCTCGGTGCCGCTCGGCCGCACGATGACACGGGCGCCGCCGTGCATCCAGAACCGCAGGATGTCGCTCGGCGGGAACACCCCGAAGCCGCCGCTGAAGTCGTCGACCTGGCTCACGCGCACGCCCCCGACCTCGTTCGGCGGGTTGTCGCGCAGCGCCGCCATGACGGC
>LNFD01000128.1 GCA_001464255.1 Actinomycetales bacterium Ga0077552
GTGCGCCGCCACTTGAGCGAGATCTCGGGCTACACCATGGTCACCTCGCCCGACCTCATCGAGGCGACGAGCGACACGGGCATCTTCATGACCGTGTCGGGCACGCTCAAGCGCGCCGCGGTGAAGCTCTCGAAGATCTGCAACGACCTGCGCCTGCTCTCGAGCGGCCCGCAGGCGGGCTTCGGCGAGATCAACCTGCCCCCGCGCCAGGCGGGCAGCTCGATCATGCCCGGCAAGGTGAACCCCGTGATCCCCGAGGTCGTCAACCAGGTCGCGTTCTCGATCATCGGGGCGGATGCCACGGTCACCGCGGCGGTCGAGGGCGGCCAGCTGCAGCTCAATGCGTTCGAGCCCGTCATCGCCACGAGCATCATGCAGTCGCTCGCGTGGATGTCGAACGCGTGCCGCACGCTGCGCCTCAACTGCATCGACGGCATCACCGCGAACAAGGAGCGCCTGCACGAGATGGTCGAGGCGAGCGTCGGGGTCGTCACGGCGCTCACGCCGTACATCGGCTACCAGGAGTCGGCGGCGCTTGCCTACGAGGCGCTCGCCTCGAAGGTGCCCATCCGCCAGCTCGTCATCGAGCGCGGGCTCATGACGGAGGCCGAGATCGCCAAGGTACTCTCGCCCGAGCGGCTGAGCGGCGTCGTACCGGCGACCGGGGCCATCCCGCTGCCGATGGTGGCACCCGAGAACTGATCCCTCAGGGCGCGCGGCGCTGCGCGGGCGGCGCCGCGCGCCACAGGTGCAGGGTCGCGTACGAGCGCCACGGCGCCCAGCGCGTGCCGAGCGCCGCGGCCTTGCGCGGGCTCGTGGCCGCGCCGAGCGCGCGCAGGGTGCGCAGCAGCACGAGGTCGGTGTCGAGCAGCAGGTCGGGGGAGCCCAGCACGCGCAGCGCCACGTAGTCGGCCGTCCACGGGCCGATGCCGGGCATGCGGAGCAGGCGGTCGCGGAGCTCGGCGGTCGTGAGGCCGACGTCGAGCACGAGCGCGCCCGAGGCGAGCGCTTCGGCGGTCTCGACGATCGTGCGCACCCGACGGGCCGGGCCGCGCAGCACCGCGGCGCCGTTCTCGGCGATGAGGGCCGCCGAGGGGAACCGCCGCAGCGCCCCCGTCTCGACCGCCGGCGCGAGGTCGGCCGCGAGCCGCCCCAGCACGGTGCGGGCGGCCGGCAGCGAGATCTGCTGGCCGACGATCGTGCGCAGCAGCGTCTCGGCCGGGTCGACCGAGCCGGGGATGCGGATGCCCGGCTGCGCGGCGACGAGCGGGCCGAGCAGGGGGTCGCGCGCGAGCGCGGCGTCGATCGCGGCCGCATCGGCGTCGAGATCGAACCAGCGGCGGATGCGCGTCGTGAGCGGGGCGACATCGCCCAGAGCGGCGAGCGTCGCGAGCACCCGCACTCCCGCACGATCAGGGTCGAGCTCGACGCGCACGAACGCCGGGCCGCCCGGCAGCTCGATCCAGCGCTCGACCCCGGTGAGCGCGCCCGCATCGTCGACGACCATGCGCTCGACGCCCGTGACGGCGTGGTCGGCGATGTACTGCAGTACGCCCCGGCCGTCGAAGGGCTCGCGCGCGGCGAGCCGCAGCGACACCGGGGTACCGGGAGTGCTCGCCTCGGGATCGACGTCGAGGGCGCCGCGCGTGCCGCTCGCGGGGTCGTGCCCGTGCCGGCCGCGCCGGGCGAGCGCGCGCAGCTCGAGGGGTGTGAGCCCGTAGACCTCGCGCACGGTGTCGTTGAACTGCCGGATGCTCGAGAACCCGGCCGCGAACGCGACCTGCGAGGCGGGCAGCGCTGTGCCCGCGAGCAGTGCCCGCGCCGTCTCGGCGCGGTGGGCGCGCGCGAGCGCGAGCGGGCCGGCGCCGAGCTCTGCCGTCAGCACGCGCGAGAGCTGCCGGGTGCTGTAGCCGAGGCGGTCGGCGAGGCCCGGCACCCCGTCGCGCTCGACCGCGCCGTCGAGGATGAGCCGCATGGCGCGGCCGGCGAGGTCGTCGCGCAGGTTCCACTCGGGGTTGCCGGGCATGGCGTCGGGCTGGCAGCGCTTGCACGCGCGCAGCCCCGCCTCGTGCGCGGCGGCCGCCGTCGGGTAGAAGCGCACGTTGCCCGGTCGCGGCGTCGCGGCGGGGCAGCTCGGTCGGCAGTAGATGCCTGTGCTGTGCACGCCCGCGATGAACTGCCCGTCGAACCGCGCGTCACGCGCGGCGAGCGCACGGTAGCAGCGGTCGGGGTCGAGAGGGGGCACCCGCTCAGCGTGCCAGGTGGCGGATGCCCGCACCAGCGGGAATCGGACACCGCGGCACCCCTGCCCGTGCGCGGGGCCCGCCGCTACAGTTGCCCTCATGACCGCGACGCCCGCCCCCCAGGGCCCCCGCCCCACGCCCGACTACACCTCGACGGGCACGGGCCTCGCGCCCGCCGCCGCGCCGGCCGCCGCGCCGGAGGAGGTGCGGCTCGAGACGCAGCAGGCGGCGCAGCCCGTGCTCGGCACGCTGCCGCGCCGCTCGAACGCGGGGCTCGTCGTCGCGGCCGTGATCGGCTTCATCGTGCTCGCGCTCGTGATGCTGTTCGTGCTCGCCTACCTGTTCGTCGGGCTCGGCCCGGCGGGCGTCAGCTCATGCCGCTGACGATCGTGTTCTGGGGCATCCGCTGGATCGATCGGTGGGAGCCCGAGCCTCGGGGCGCCCTCGTCTTCGCGTTCCTCTGGGGGGCGGGCGTGAGCGTGCTCATCGCGCTCATCGTCGACGCCGAGATCCAGAACATCATCGCCGCCGCGGGGCTCGGCGAGTTCGGGGCCGAGTTCTTCGGCGCCGTCATCCAGGCCCCCATCGTCGAGGAGGTCGGCAAGGGCCTCGGCGTGCTGCTGCTGTTCTTCGCCGTGCGACGCCACTTCGACGGTCCCGTCGACGGCATCGTCTACGCCGCCTGGGTCGCCGGCGGCTTCGCGTTCACGGAGAACATCCTCTACTTCGGCAGCGAGCTCGCCGCGGGCAGTGCCGCGGGCACGGTCGAGGTCTTCTTCATCCGCGGCATCATGTCGCCCTTCGCGCACGTCATGTTCACGGCCTTCATCGGCGCCGCGATCGGCTTCGCCGCCCAGCGCCCCGGCTGGTTCCGCGGCGTCGTCGCCTTCCTCATCGGCCTCATCCCCGCCGTGCTGCTGCACGCGTTCTGGAACGGCGTGCTCTTCTTCATCAGCGACTTCTACGGCTACTACCTGCTCGTGCAGGTGCCGATGTTCCTCGTCGCGGTCTGGCTCGTCTCGCTCCTGCGCCAGCAGGAGCGCCGCGTCACGGCCGAGCGCCTCGCCGAGTACGCGCAGGTCGGCTGGTTCCACCCCGACGAGGTCGCGATGCTCGCGAGCCCGGGCGGTCGGCGAACGGCGATGTCGTGGGCGCGGTCGCGCGGCGTGGGTCCGCTCATGAAGGCGTTCATCCGCGACGCGACGCGCCTGGCGTACGCGCGCCACCGCATCCTGGGCGATCGGGATTCGATCGGCGCGCAGGCCGACGAGGCCGAGCTGCTGCAGCGGGTCGCGGCCTCGCGGCACGCGCTGCGCGGTGCTGTGCCCGCCCCGGCCGCCTGACGCGGCTCAGCGGTAGCTGAGGATGATGCCGCCGAGCCACAGCACCATGAACGACACGAGCGCGATGATCGTGCCCCACGGCACGCCGCGGCGCAGCCGCTGACCCTGCGGGGCGACGAGGTTCGCCGCGAACTCGCCCACGCGCTCGTCGACGTAGCGGTCGGTCTGCGTGAGCGTCTTCGCGCCGACCGTCGACACGATGCCGAGCAGTCGCTGGTAGGTGGCGGGGTCGCCGAGCGCGAAGGGCCGGGCGCTGTAGACGAACATCCACTGGTCGACGATCTCGACGTCGAACGGGGCGGCCTCGTCGATGAGCAGCGCCATGAGGTCGGGTGTGAAGACGTAGAGCGCGTCGCGCTCGTACTGGCGAGGGCAGTACAGCGTGAAGTACCGGTTGAAGTCGCCCTCGAGCGAGAGCACCTGCTCGCGCGAGAACACGGCGGGCAGGTTCGTCGCGCCGAGCAGCCCGTTGTTGGCACGCGAGTCGAGCAGCATGTGCGGCAGCGCGCGGTCGAGGTGCAAGGCGAGGAAGCCCCAGTCGTGGGTCGAGCGGTTCTTGCCGCTGCCTGTCACATAGCGGTAATTGCCGAAGTCGAGAAAGCGCTCGCCCGTCGTGCGGAAGTGATCGGTCACCTGACGCGAGGTTCCGATGCCGAAGATCGCCCCGGGGTACGTCGGCGCAATGCTCACCGGCTCGTAGTGCAGTCCGTTCGCCTCGGCAAAGCGGGCCATGCGCAGGCGGTTCTGCCACTGCGAGCCTCCCGCGCGCACCGCCCGCACCACGAGCACCGCGGCGATTGCGATGATGAGCAGAGCTGGCACTGCCCCCACGAACTGCGTGGCGTCGAATTGGCCGCTGCCGACAGTTGCGATGGCGGCGATCGCGGGAACCAGAACCGAGAGGCCCAACACCGTGGCCATGAGGCCGCCGAGCACCCACGTGATGACACGCACGATCTGCTCCGATTGCGCGGTCGGACGGGCGGAGAGCGTCGCACGGCGAAACGCGACGACCTCGTCACGGCTCGGCACGGCGAACAGCGGCGAGTAGTCGATCGTGCGGTCCACAGCGTCATGTTGGCACGCCCGCCGCGTGCGGGGAAGAATCCCGAGAACAGACTCGCCGCCCAGTGGCGGGGCGATGCCTCCGGCGCACCTGGGCGGCGAGTTGACCTGAGTCCAGTGTGCGCCCGCCCTGTGCCGCCCGTCAATCCCCGGGCGTGCGTCGCACGCCGACCCCCGGGCGTGCGTCGCCCGCCAATGGGGGGAGGCTTCGGCCGGACGCCCTTGCTAGCCTGGCCAGCGACGAGGCGCGGTCATGTCCGCGGTCGAGGGGTTGAGGAGTCACGCACGATGTCGACCTGCTCCGAGTGCGCCGCTCCGCTGCGCGAGGGCGCGCGCTTCTGCACGCGCTGCGGGGCTCCCGTGCACGCGGCGCCCACTCCCGCTCCCGTCGCGGCGGTCGCGGCGGCGGAGACGGTCGTTGCGCCCGACCCGGCACCGGTCGCCGAGCCCGAGGTGATCCCGGACCGCATCCCGACCCGCGGCCGCTCGACCCCGCCGCCGGCGCGCAGCTCGGCCGCGACGTGGGCGTTCGTCACGGGGGTGGCGCCCCTGCTCGTCTCGGTGACGGGCAACCTCGTGGCCGCGCAGCTCGGGGTCGCGGCGCTCGAGCGCGTCGCCGCGGGCGACCCGCAGGGCGCCTGGGCGCCCGTGCTCGTGACACTCGCCCTCGTGTTCGTCGCCAACGCCGCTCTGCTCACGGTGTGCACGATCGCGGGTGGCCGCGGGCTGCGCGAGACCGCCAACGGCATCACCCGCGGGCGCGGGCTCGCGGTCGCGGGGCTCGCGGCGGGTGGCGTGAACCTCGTGCTCTGGGTCGCCGGGCTCATCGTGAGCATCAGCGGCCTGGGCGCCGTGCTCGTCTGAGGCGCACCCCTTCCGCGTCTCGCGCCCCCAGCATCCACCAGGCCGTCTGCCAGCGGACTGCCAGGTTCGCGCGCATCCGAAACGGCCGCTCGGTCGGAAGTACTAGGTGAAGGCACTTCCGCCTGACGCCCCGAGAGGGGAACGCCCTCTCGGGGGCCCTACCAAGGAGGAACCATGCGCAACCGTATTCTCGCGGGGCTGGGCGTCGCCGCCCTCGCCACCGTTGGCGTCGCCGCTCCGGCGAACGCTGTCAGTGACTCGACCGCCGATGTGTGGGTCGTTCACGCTATTCCCGGCGCGACCGTTGACGTCTACCTGGACGGCACCCGCATCATCGATGACTTCGTGCCGGGCACCTTCCGTCCGTTCGTTGACCTCGCTCCTGGCGACTACACCGTCGAAATCGTGGCTTCTGACTCCGACGCTCCGGCGGATGGCGGGGCAGTCATTGTCGACCTCGACGTAACTGTCGCGGCTGGCGTGTCCTACACTCTGGTGGCTCAGCCGGGTACGGGTACGCCCGAAATCACGGCCTTCGAGAACGACCTCACCCCCGCCGCTGCTGGCAATGCGAGCGTTACTGTTCGTCACACGGCCAACGCCCCGGCCGTTGACGTGGTCGCCCTGCCCAACACGGTTCTGTTCCCTGGGGTGACTAACGGTCAAGAGGGCAATGTCACCGTGCCGGCTGGAAGCTACGACCTCCAGGTGCAGGTTGACGGTGATGACCCGCAGGCAGTGGCAATTGATCTGCCCGACACGGTGCTCGCCGCCGGTACGCACTACTTCATCCACGCCTTCGGCGCGGCTGGCGGACCCTACTCGGCGATCGTTTTCACCATCGGTGACACCCCTGCCGGCGTGCCCGCTGGTTCGGCTGGTCTCGTGGCCGAGGAGGATGCAAACCCTGCCCTCATCGCGGGTGGCGCGGCTCTCCTTGCCCTGCTGGTCGCTGGTGGCGTGCTCTTCGCGCGTCGCCAGGCAGCCGAGTCCGGACGCTGATTGAACGCACTGTAGGAGACTGATAGTGAACAGCAGGTCGACATCGATAGCAGTAATGGTCCTCGTCGGCCTGCTGTTCGTTTCAGGATGCTCCGCTTCCGCTGACCCTCAGGGTGAGCGGGAGCGGGGCTCCGCCGCCATTGATCCCTTCCGATCCTCACGCACAGACGTGTTCGTCTCGAGCACCGATGTACTCACGACCGTGAAGTCGGCCCCGACGCGAGTAATCGTTCCCGATCTGGGAATCGACATGCAGGTCGATCCGCAGGGTCTGGACCCTGACGGGCAAATGAGCCTGCCTGACAGCATCTTTCGTGCGGGTTGGTATGAGTACGCCTCTGCCCCCAACAGCCCCGGTGGCTCAACCGTCATCGCGGCGCACGTCGATTCTCGTGTCGAGGGCGTTGGTCCTTTCGGGGCTCTCCGAACTGCGCAGCCAGGCACCGACGTCACCGTGATCGACGACGCAGGCACCACTCACGTGTATCGCATCTCGTCCGTCGAAAGACTCGACAAGGGCGTCGTGCCGTGGCAGAACTACTTCACCACTGTCGGAGATCAGCGACTCATTCTCGTCACGTGCGGCGGGGCGTTCATCGAAGAGCAGCGCAACTACACCGACAACTACATCGTTACGGCCGAGAAGGTCTCGTGACAGGCGCACCGACTACACTCGCGCCAGCGGTTGCTGCATCTGGCGGTCGCTGGTCCGCGAGCGTAGGAGGGTCGGCACGGGTGTCAACGATCTTCGACGATGCAACCGAGCTCGCCCGGCGATTCACCTCGGGTGATGAACGGGCGCTCGCCGAGATCTACGGGCAGTGGTCGTCGCTGGTTTATTCGCTGGCGGTGCGATCGCTCGGTGACGCGACCGACGCCGAAGACGTCACGCAGAAGGTCTTCGTTGCCGCCTGGCAGGGGCGCGAGCGGTTCGATCCAGCTCGGGCTTCGCTCTCGGCGTGGCTCGTGGGCATCACGCGCAACACCATCGCCGACACGCACCAGGCTCGTTCACGCGAGCGGTCGATCACCGAGCAGGTGGCATCGATCACCGGTGAAGAGCTGGCACCGGCGCCCGAGGCTGATCTTGCCGATCGGCTGCTGATCGCCGACGAAATGGCTCGGCTCGACCCGCTGCCGCGCGCTGTTGTGCGGCTCGCATTTTTCGATGACTTGACTCACTTTCAGATTGCCGAGCGCCTCGGCATTCCGGTGGGCACCGTCAAGTCACACATCAGACGCAGTTTGACCAAATTGAGAGGACGACTGGAGGTGAGTCATGGAGCACACTGACCCCGAAGCTTTGGCACTGGTCGCACTCGGCGAGCCCTTGACTGACCCGGTCGTCATCGGGCACCTCACCGAATGTGCGGCATGCCGTCGCGAGATCGAAACCCTTCGATCGACCGTGTCGGTCGCCCGATCGGCCATCGGAGAGACCGAACTGCACTCGCCGCCCGCTCGCGTCTGGCAAAACGTGCGCGCCGAGCTGGGGCTCGCGTCTGAGCTCGAAGCTCCGGCTTCGCCCGCACGGGCAACCGTTCCTGCTCCGGTCGTGCAGCTCGTGGCGGCCCGCGAGCGCCTGTCGGGCATCCGCCGCCTCATCGTTCCTATCGCCGCCTCGGCGGCCGCTGCCGCGCTCGTGGCCGGAGTCGTGCTCTGGTGGGGCGCCGCGGCTCCGCGCGACGCCGGTCAGTTCGTCGCGGCTGCTCAGCTGGATGCCTTGCCCGACTGGCCCGCGGCGAGCGGTCAAGCGACGATCGCCGAGCGGCCCGACGGCGAGCGCGTCGTGACGGTCTCGCTCGACGCCGAGGTCGGCGAGGGGGTCGTGCGCGAGGTGTGGCTGCTGACGGAGGACGTCGATGGGCTCATCAGCCTCGGCCTGCTCACCGGCAGCTCGGGGCAGTTCATCGTGCCGGCGTCGGTCGACCTCGCCGAGTTCTCGGTCGTCGACATCAGCGCCGAGCCGCTCGACGGCGACCCCACGCACTCCGGAGACTCCATCGTGCGCGGGGCCCTCGACGTCTGAGCGGTCGCCCGCCGGCTACGCGGCGGCGGTCTCCGCGGGGGCCGCGCTCTCGGCGCCCTTCTTGGGCGGCAGCGAGAACAGCGTCGCGACACCGATCGCGATGAGGATCCAGCCGCCGAAGAGCACGAACGTGACGATCGCCACGCCGGGCAGCGTGAAGACGACGATGCCGCCGATGATCGAGATGACGCCCGAGACGATCGCGAGCCAGCGCGGCAGGGCGGTGCGGCCCGTCACGCCGCCGGCGATCGCGGCGATGCCGTCGAAGATCCAGCCGAAGCCGATCACGAAGGCGAGCACGAGCAGCGACTGCGCGAGGTTGTTGAGGGCGATGATGCCGGCGACGATGATGAAGGCGCCCATGATGCCGACGAGCCAGCGCACGCCCGTGCTGAGCGTGTCGCTCGTGAAGGCGACCACGAGCCGGAAGATGCCGCTCACCACGAGGTAGGCGCCGAACAGCAGCGCGACGGTCACGAGCGTGACGCCCGGCCACACCAGGGCGGCGATGCCGAGCGCGATCGCCGAGATCGCCGAGGCGATGACCATGCCGCGCTCGAGCACGACGGGGGAGGGGGCTGCCGTGGTTGCGGCCATGGGGTTTCCTGCTTTCACGAGAGGTGGTCACGAGCCCTGATGGCCCGTGTCACGGTCAGCCTAGAGCCGCGCGGGCTCGGGGCCGAGGGTAAATTTGCGCCCGGCGACCTCGGTGGGGCGGATGCGCACCCAGCGGTACTTGAGCGTGGGGATCCAGGGGGTGAGGCCGAGCAGTTCGGCGGCATCCATCTCGCTCTGCCGCTCGAGCCGCTCGGCGCGGCCCTTGACGACGACGCTCCAGGCCTCCGCCTCGTCGTGATCGTCGATCTCGAAGGCCACGCGGTCGTTGATGGCGAGCTCGAGCAGCTTCGTGCCGGGTGCGGTGCGGAAGTAGATCGCGGGCAGGTCGTCGACGGCGTAGTTGATCGGGAAGATGTCGACGGTGCCCGCCGCGCTCGCGGCGATGCGCCCGAGGTCGCGCGAGCGGAGCAGCTGCCAGCACTCATCCGTTGTCAGCTCGGTGATCCCCCCGAATCCCATGACCATGGCAGCGCCCCTCTCGACGCACTCATTCCAGCGCGCCGGGCGGCGGGGGAGTAGGGCCGAAGGTCCCGATGCCTAGGCTGTCACCATGACTGCGTCGTCGTTGCCCTCGCGTGCCGTTCGCTATCACGAGTTCGGTGGCCCGGAGGTGCTGCTCATCGAGCAGCTGGAAGCGGCTCCGCCCGGTGAGGGCGAGGTGCGCGTGCGGTTCGCCGCGGGAGGCCTGAACCCGGTCGATTGGAAGATCCGCTCGGGGCGCTCCCGCATCCAGCTGCCCCTGCCGGTCGCGGTGGGCCGCGAGTTCTCGGGGGTCGTCGAGGCGGTCGGGCCCGGCGTCGACGATCTCTCGGTGGGGGATGCCGTGTTCGGCTCGATCCCGCAGGGCGCGTTCGCCGACCTCGTCGTGGCCCCTGCCTCCGTCGTCGCCCGTGTGCCCGAGGGCGTGCCCCTCGAGGTCGCGGCGGGCCTCGCCCTCGCTGGCCAGACGGCGTGGGACGCCCTCGAGTCGCAGCACCTGCAGCAGGGCGACGTCATCGTCGTGAGCGCCGCCGCGGGCGGAGTGGGCGGCATGCTCTGCCAGCTCGCCGTCGCGCGCGGCCTGCGCGTCATCGGCACGGCGGGCCCGGCGAACCACGGGTGGCTGCGCTCACGGGGCATCGAGCCCGTGCTCTACGGAGAGGGGCTGCACGAGCGCCTCGCCGCGGCCGCGCCCGAGGGCATCACGGCGGTCTTCGACCAGGCCGGCGCCGAGACGATCGAGGCCGCGCTCGCGTTCGGCGTGCCGGCCGACCGCATCAACACGATCGCGGCCGACGCGAGCGCCTACGGGGTGCGCAACGTCGGGCGCGGGGCCGTGCACCCGCCGACGCTGGATGCCCTCGCCGCGCTCGTCGCCGACGGCACCCTCGACGTGCCGATCGCGGCGACCTACCCGCTCAGCGAGGTGCGCGCGGCCTTCGAGTTCCTCGAAGCCGGCCGCCTGCGCGGCAAGGTCGTCGTGACGGCCGACTGATCAGGTCGTGGGCGGGCTCGCCGAGACGGTGCCCGAGACCTCGCACACGGCGGCGAGGGTGTTGTAGACCGTTCCGAACTTCTGCAGGTTGCGGTGCAGCAGCTCGACGCGGTGCGCGGGCTCGGTCGTGACGAGGTGCAGGGCGTACTCGATGGCGAAGTCGTCGCCCGCGGCGAGCAGCACGCCGCCGTCGGCATCGGCGCTCGCCGAGACCGTGTACGTCAGGGGTGCCGCGGTCACGACAGGCTCGATCCGAGCGCGCCCGTCACGTAGGGCACGAGCCAGATGGCCCACACGACCACCGAGAAGCGGTGGAACCGGTGCAGCTCGGCCTCACGACCTCGCATGAGCACTACGACGGCCCACAGCAGGTGCACGGCCATCAGCAGCAGGGCGATCACGCCGCTCACGGCCATGATCTGGGTCAGGATGCTCGACTCGACGCCCTCAGCCCGATTCTGATCGGCGATGAGGCTCATGAGGTACGTGCCGCTCGCGTCGGCCGCGAGCCCCAGCCCGAAGAACGCCGTGTGCCAGGGCTTGAGCACCTTCTGGGCGCGCTCGGCCCACACCCCGATCGTGTAGAACACGAGGGCGAGGGTGATGAGGATGATGGCGGGCAGCAGCATGAGGCCAGTCTGGAGGCGAGCGGCCCGTCAGGGCGAGAGCGCCGAGCCAGGTCAGGACCAACGTCCCGTCGCGGTGCGCGTAGCCTGAGCCTCGTGCGCCCGACCCTCCGCCCGCTGCCCGCGTTCACTCCGTACATCGTCGTGACGGTGGTGCACCTCATCGCGATGGCGGCCGGCGCTGAGGCGCTCGTGGCGGCGACCAAGCCGCTGCTCATGCCCGCGCTGCTCGTCGGGCTCGTGCTCGGGCTTCCCGAGCGCCGCTCGCCGCTGCTGCTGTGGGGCGGGCTCGCCCTGGTCTTCTCGTGGCTCGGCGACGTGCTGCTGCAGAACCCCGGCGACACCGGGTTCCTCATCGGAATGGGTGCGTTCGGCCTCGCGCACCTCGCCTACCTCGCCCTCTACCTCGGGCCGCTGCGCACGCGGCGGGTGCCGTGGTGGGGCATCCTGCTCGGCATCGCGTGGTGGGCCGGCATGGTCGCCGTGCTCGCCCTCTGGCTCGGCTCGCTCCTCGTGCCCGTGGCCGTCTATGGGCTCGTTCTCGGAGCAGCGGCGGTCTGCGCCCTCGCGACCCGCCCGCTCGTCGCCGTCGGCGCGGCCGTCTTCCTCGTGAGCGACACCCTGCTCGCCCTCGACCGGTTCCTGCCCGGCTTCTCGGTGCTCGAGCTCGACCTGGCGATCATGGTCGCCTACTGCCTCGGGCAAGGCCTCATCATCGCGGGCGTCGTGACGGTCGCGCGGCGTCGGGCCGGCTTCGCGAACGCCGGGCAGCTGCGGGCGGCAGCGCACGACAGCGCGCCTGGTAGTATCTGAAGGTTGCCGTCCAACGGCCGCGGATCAAGAGAGCTCGAGCATCCTGCTACGGGCGCCGCGCAACGAGCAGAGAAGGGGGTCCCCTCTATGGCACTGGAATCAGACGTCAAGAAGGCGATCATCGACGAGTACGCAACCCATCCCGGTGACACTGGGTCCCCCGAGGTCCAGGTGGCGATGCTCACGCGTCGCATCAAAGACCTCACGGAGCACCTGAAGGAGCACAAGCACGACCACCACTCGCGTCGTGGTCTGCTGCTGCTCGTCGGCCAGCGCCGCCGTCTGCTGGGCTACCTCCAGGACATCGACATCGAGCGCTACCGCTCGCTGATCGAGCGCCTGGGACTGCGTCGATAACACCGCGAACTTCTTCTGCGAAGGCCGCCCCCGAGAGATCGGGAGGCGGCCTTCGTGGTTTCACGTCGGAGGGTCGAACTGTCAGCCGCTTCGGCGGCAGGCATGGCACCCTGTCGGCATGCGAGAACGCGACGCCGCGCGCCCCCTGCGGGCCGTGCTCGTGCTCGCGCTCGCGTCGGTCGTGCTGCCGGCGCTCGCCGCCTGCGCCGCGCCCAGCACCGCCGCGACCCCGTCGCTGCAGCAGACCCTCGTGGCGCGCGATGCCGCGGCGGCCGAGGCCCACGCGCAGACCCTCGCCCGCTCGGCCGTCTTCCTGCGCGAGAAGTGGGGCCCCGTCGCCTTGCCCGAGGAGCCGATCGACCGCTGGGTCGGGGCGTCCGCGTGGGGCCCGACGATGGTCCGGTGCCTGAGCGATGACGGCTTCCCGGGCGTGCAGTCGGCCGACGGCGGCGAGCGGCTCGACTTCAGCGGAGTGCGCGCGACCGAGCTGCGCGAGCTCTTCGAGATCGACGTGGCCGTCTACCGGTGCCAATCGCAGTACCCGGTGCGTGCGTGGTTCGAGGACGAGGTGCGCGACATCGAGGCGCCCTGGGCCCTCGACTACACGCGCGCGGTGCTCGTGCCCTGCCTGCTGGCGAGCGGGCACGAGGTGCCGCCCGTGCCCGACGACGAGGGGTTCCGCGCCGGCTGGCGCACCGAGTCGGCCTTCGATGCCTTCGCGCTCGTCGGCGAGGGGCCGAGCGACCGCTCGCGCGCCGAGGCCCGCTGCCCGGCCCCCGAGACCGTGCTGGATGGTACGCCGTGAGGCCGGGCATCCTGATCGCCGCCCTCTCGACCCTGCTCATCGCGGGGTGCGCGCCGAGCGGGGGCTCGCTCGGCCTCGACGCGGTCGCCGAGGAGCGGGCCGCGCGCGCGGAGGAGCGCGTCGACGCCCTGCTCGCCTCTTACGCCGAGTACCTCACCGACCGCTGGCCGGGCATCCTGCTGCCCGAGACGACCGTCGAGGCCTGGCTCGGGCCCGGGGTGTGGACGACCGCGTTCCAGAACTGCGCGAGCGAGGCCGCGGGCCGCGACGTCGTCGTCGACGTCGACGCGGGCATCACGACGAGCCCGCCCCCGCAGACCGCGGGCGAGCTGCGCGACGTCGAGACGGCCATCTACCTCTGCCAGGGCCGCCTGCCGCCTCCGGGGCTCGGCGTGAGCGACCCCGGGCCGATCGAGGTCGCGTGGGTCTCGTCGTATGCGCGGGATGCCCTGCCCGCGTGCCTCCGCCGGGAGGGCGTCACGGCCGAGCCCCTGCCCCTCGATCACTTCGCCATCGCCTCCGGCGGCGCGACCCCGGGGTGGGATCCCTATGCGGCCGCGCGCGGCGACGCGCCCGAGCTGCGCCGCCTGCAGGCGGTCTGCCCGCACCCCTCGGTGCTCCTCGCCACGATCTCGCCCGTCGGCGAGCCGCGCGAGGCGGGGTCGCGATGAGGCGCCGCGCCGCGCTCGCCGCCGCCCTCGCCGTGCTCGCCCTCGCCGGGTGCGCCGCGCCGCCGGCCGTGCCGAGCCTCGACGCGGTACGCGACGAGCGCTCGCTCACGATGACCGCGGCGTGGCTGCGGGCGGCGGCCGCGACCGAGCAGTACATCGAGCGCGACTGGCCCGAGGCCGAGTACCCGCGCTTGCGGTTCGAGCGATGGGTCGAGGGCGACGACGCGCAAGCCGAGGTGGTGGGGTGCATCGACGAGATCCTCGAGCGGCCCTCGGGCACGATCTCGCCGAGCGGCATCGTCGACTTCGTGCCGCGGCCCGAGGGCGAGCCCGAGTGGGCCCTGCCGGTGGCGCAGTTGCGCTGCTCGGTGCAGCTCATCGCCTGGACGGGCCTCTACCCCTTCGGTGGCGAGGTCGAGCAGGAGTGGGTGCGGCACCAGCTCACCGTCGCGCTGCCGCAGTGCGTGCGCCGCTGGGGGGCCGAGCTCGTGATCGCCGACCTCGACGCCGCGGTCGACGCCTCGATCTACCCCACCTCGGCGGGCCGCTCGGTGAGCGCGACGCAGAGCGTGTGGCTCGCCGCCGAGCTGCGGCACGTCGACGCCGTGCGGGCCCAGCAGATCCGCGCCGCCTGCCCCGACCCGGGGCGCACGCTCGTGCAGCTCGGGCCCGCCGAGATCCGCCCGCCCGAGTTCGGGCCATCGGGCGGCGGGCTCACAGGCGCCGAGACGGGGGAGGGGCCGTGATGCGCCGGGCGGGCATCCTGGGCCTCGCCGTCGTCGCCGTCCTGCTGACCGCATGCACCGCCCCGGCAGCGGCGCCCCTCACGCTCGACGACGTCGCGGCCGAGCGCGAGGCGGCCCTCGAGGCGGTCGAGCGCGAGCGCTTCGAGGCCTTCGTGGCGCAGTCGGGCGGGCGGCTCGACGAGCTGGGGCTGCCGCTGCCCGAGTTCCAGGGCGTCGTGGCGCTCGAGGAGTGGGACGCGGTCGTCACCGCCTGCATCGAGCGCCTTGACCCGCAGCTCGACGTCGCGCGGCTCGAGGGCGGCTTCTCGGTCAACTACTTCGGCGTCGTGGGCGAGTCGTACGAGCGCATCCGCTGGACGATCGAGAGCTGCAACGCCCAGTACGGCATCGCGGATGCGCGTGCCGACCGCGCCCCGGGCGTCGTCGAGGCGGCCTGGCGCTACCAGGACGCCACGCAGCGGCTGCTGCCGTGCCTGCGCGGTATCGGCGCGACCGTGCCGAGCCCGCCGGGCGAGGTCGCCTTCGTCGAGCACGTCGGCACGGGGCGCGAGTGGAGCCCCTACGCGATGATCGGCATCGACCCCGCGGTGCTCGTGCGGGCCGTCGCGCTGTGCCCGCCGAGCTCGACGCTGCTCGAGGCGCACCTCGAGCCTGACGTGGAGCCCCTCCCGTGACCGAGCCCGAGCCCCAGCCCGCGCCGCCGTGGCCGGTGGCGGTCGTGCGCGCGCGGGCGCGGAACTGGGTGCGCCGCCTCGTCGTGGTGGGCGCGGCGGTGATCGTCGGCTCGTGGGCGCTCGTGGGCGACGCCGTCGAGCCGGGCATCCTGCGCATCGTCGTCAGCCTGCTCGTGCTCGCGGCCTTCGGCGTCGTCGCGACGAGCGTCTCGGCGATCACGATGCGCTGGCGCACCTCGCTGCGCTCCGACGGCGAGGCACTCGTCGTACGCGACCCGCTCGGCGCCCGCGTCGTGCCGCACCGCGAGGGGCTGGCGCTCGGCCGCTGGCTCGACAGCCGCGACCGGCCCGTGCACTGGCTGCTCGACGAGGGGCGCCCGGCCGTGCCGCTGAGCCCCGACCTCGATCCTGTCGACCTCGAGGCCTTCGCGCACCGCGTGGGGCTGCCGGTCGTCGACCACGACGGCGCGCCGCGTGCCGGCGGTGCACTAGGCCGCGACACGCCGGGCTGATACTCTGGGCTCTGGCGCGTTTCCTCGCGCCATTCACGTGAATACCGCACGGAGCAGGCCGGCTCGAAGCTGGTCACCGGTGGTGATCTCCCGAATCGATGCCACGAGGGCGCCGGTGCGGTGGATGTCTACTGTTGGCCAGAGCAGACCCGGCGGCACATCGCCGACGTCCCTTCCTGCCCGCTCCCGCTCCGCGTGCACGCGCGCGCTCCCATACGGGGAGCCCGCGCACAGACGCAAAGGAGAGAGACCTCGTGGAAGGTCCTGAAATCAAGTTCGCCGAGACGGTTCTCGACAACGGCAAGTACGGAAAGCGCACCATCCGATTCGAGACCGGCCGTCTCGCGCAGCAGGCGCAGGGCGCCGTCGCCGCCTACCTCGACGAGGAGACGATGCTGCTGAGCGCCACGAGCGCCGGCAAGCACCCCCGTGAGGGCTTCGACTTCTTCCCCCTGACGGTCGACGTGGAGGAGCGCGCGTACGCCGCGGGCAAGATCCCCGGCTCGTTCTTCCGTCGCGAGGGCCGCCCCTCGACTGAGGCCATCCTCGTCTGCCGCCTCATCGACCGCCCGCTGCGCCCGACCTTCATCGAGGGCCTGCGCAACGAGGTGCAGATCGTCATCACGGTGCTGAGCATCGCGCCCGACGAGTTCTACGACGCCCTCGCGATCAACGCCGCGAGCGCCTCGACCCAGATCTCGGGCCTGCCCTTCAGCGGCCCGATCGCCTCGGTGCGCCTCGCGCTCATGCCCGACACCAACGGCGGCGGCCAGTGGGTCGCCTTCCCGAAGCACAGCCAGCTCGCCGAGGCGGTCTTCGACATCATCGTCGCCGGCCGTGTTGTGACGAACGCCGACGGCAGCGAAGACGTGGCCATCACCATGGTCGAGGCCGAGGCCACCGACGGCAGCTGGAACCTCATCCAGGGCGGCGCGGTCAAGCCGAGCGAAGAGGTCGTGGCCCAGGGCCTCGAGGCTTCGAAGCCCTTCATCATGCAGCTCGCCAAGGCGCAGCTCGAGCTCGCCGCGCAGTCGGCGAAGGAGATCCAGGACTACCCGGTCTTCCTCTCCTACAGCCCCGAGCTGTACAGCGCCGTCGACGAGGTCGCGCACGCCGAGCTCGCCGGGGTCTACCAGATCGCCGACAAGGTCGAGCGCCAGACGGCCGACGACGCCCTCAAGGCCCGCACGAAGGCGGCCATCGAGGCGAAGGTCGCCGACGGCTCGCTGCCCGAGGAGGCGCTGAAGGACTTCAGCGCCGCGTACAAGTCGGTCTCGAAGAAGATCATGCGCACGCGCGTGCTCACCGAGGGCGTGCGTATCGACGGCCGCGGTCTCGCCGACATCCGGGCGCTCGATGCCGAGGTGCAGGTCATCCCGCGCGTGCACGGTTCGGCCATCTTCCAGCGCGGCGAGACGCAGATCCTCGGCGTCACGACCCTCAACATGCTCAAGATGGAGCAGCAGATCGACTCGCTGAACCCCGTCACGAGCAAGCGCTACCTGCACCACTACAACTTCCCGCCCTACTCGACCGGTGAGACCGGCCGCGTGGGCAGCCCCAAGCGCCGCGAGATCGGGCACGGCTTCCTCGCCGAGCGCGCTCTCGTGCCGGTGCTGCCGAGCCGCGAAGAGTTCCCCTACGCGATCCGCCAGGTCAGCGAGGCGCTGAGCTCGAACGGCTCGACCTCGATGGGCTCGGTGTGCGCGTCGACCCTGTCGCTGCTCAACGCGGGTGTGCCCCTCAAGGCGCCCGTCGCCGGCATCGCGATGGGCCTCATCAGCGACGTGGTGGATGGTGAGACCCGCTACGCGGCCCTCACCGACATCCTCGGCGCGGAGGACGCCCTCGGCGACATGGACTTCAAGGTCGCCGGCACGAGCGAGTTCGTCACGGCCATCCAGCTCGACACCAAGCTCGACGGCATCCCGTCGTCGGTGCTGCAGCAGGCGCTCGGCCAGGCGAAGGACGCCCGCATGGCGATCCTCGCGGTCATGAACCAGGCGATCGACGCCCCCGACGAGATGGCGCCCACCGCGCCGCGCGTCATCAGCGTGCAGATCCCCGTCGACAAGATCGGCGAGCTGATCGGCCCGAAGGGCAAGACGATCAACGCGATCCAGGACGAGACCGGCGCGCAGATCTCGATCGAGGAGGACGGCACGGTGTACATCGGCGCCGTCGACGGCGCCTCGGCCGAGGCCGCCCGCCTGCAGGTCAACGCGATCGCCAACCCGATCAACCCCGAGGTCGGCGAGCAGTACCTGGGCACGGTCGTGAAGCTGGCCGCCTTCGGCGCCTTCGTCTCGCTCATGCCGGGCAAAGACGGTCTGCTGCACATCAGCGAGGTGCGCAAGCTCGCCGGCGGCAAGCGCGTCGACAACGTCGAGGACGTGCTCTCGGTGGGACAGAAGATCCTCGTCGAGATCACCAAGACCGACGACCGTGGCAAGCTCTCGCTCGCCCCGGTGCTCGCCGAGGGCGAGGGCGGCGACGCCCCCGCCGAGGGTGAAGACGGCTAAGCGCCCGACCCGGTTCTGAACGACGGATGCCCGCCCTCCTGCTGGAGGGCGGGCATCCGTCGTTCGTGCCGCGGGTCAGACGGCCACGTCGCGCCGACGGAAGGCCAGCACCGCGACGACCACGGCGACGGCCGCGACCGCGTACAGCAGCCCCATGAGCCCGTCGAACCCGTTCGCGAGGGGCTCGGCGCCGTACGCCCAGAAGTAGGGCGACAGGGCGTGCAGCCACTCGAGGTCGGGGTTCTGGTTGCCGAGCGCGTTGAGCGCGTACCCGAGCACCGCAACGCCTGCGGCCGCGCCGACCGCCAGGCTGCGGCGGCCCACGATGGCCCCCGTCATGGTGCCCACCGCGGCGGTCAGCAGCCCGAGGCCGAGCAGCGATACCGAGCCGGCGACGATGCCCTCGACCGAGAGCTCGAGCGCCGCGGGCTCGTTGAGCGCGAGCACCATGAGCGCCAGCAGGGTCGCGAGCGCGAGCAGCTTGAGGGCGATCGCCCCGAAGCGCTCGAGCACGAGCTGGGTGCGGTCGACCCCGTGCGCGAGCGTGAGCTCGAGCGTGCCGCGCTCGTCATCGCCCGCGATGATCGACGAGCCCCAGCCCACCGCCGCGATCGTGACGAGCACGAAGCCGATGAGGCCGTGCACGGTGCCCTGCGTGTAGCCGGCACCCGTCGTGATCTGGTCGTAGCTGAGGGCCGCGACGAGCTCGGGCGGCAGGCTCTCGATGATGGCGAGGAACTCGGGGTTGCCGCCGATCGTCGAGTACAGGGGCAGGTACATGCCCACGACCCCGGCGAGGCCGAGGCTCCAGCCGATGAGACCCCGCCAGCTGTCGGCGAGCACGCGCCGCAGCAGGGGGAGCGGGCGGCGGACGGTCATCGTGGTCATCGGTCGCCCTCCTCGCCCAGGGTGCCGTAGAAGCCGAGCACGGCGCTCTCCAGGTCGGGTTCCTGCACGACGAGGTCGAGCGGCTCGCTCACCGCGACGGCCGCCACGAAGGCCGCGACACCGTCGCCGAGCTCGCCGTGGATCGTGACGGTACCGTCGCTCTCCTCGTACCGCAGCTCTTCCAGGTGGGGCAGGGCGCCGAGGCGGGCGAGCAGCGCGTCACGGGCATCCGGTCGCACGGTGACGCGCACCGAGCGGCGGGCAGCGGCCCGCAACCGGTCGACGGTGCTGACGTCGACGATGCGGCCGGCGCGCAGCACCGCCACGTCGTCGGCGGCCTGCTGGATCTCGCTGATGACGTGCGAGCTCAGGAAGACCGTGCGGCCGGCGTCGCGGGCCTCGCGCACCATCGTGAGGAACTCCTGCTGCACGAGCGGGTCGAGCCCGCTCGTCGGCTCGTCGAGCACGAGCAGCTCGGGGTCGTGCATGAAGGCCTGCACGAGGCCGACCTTCTGCTTGTTGCCCTTGCTGAGCGATCGCACGGGGCGCCCCAGGTCGAGGCCGAGCCGCTCCGAGAGCTGCTCGATGCGGCCGACGGCGACCGGGCCGCTGAGCTCGGCGTAGTGCCGCAGCAGCCCGTGCGCGGTCGCGCGCCCCTCGAGGGCGAGCTCGCCCGGCAGGTAGCCGATGCGTCGCCGCAGGTCGGGGCCGGCCGTGCGGGGGTCGGCGCCGAGCACCCGCACCTCGCCGCTCGTCGCGCGGATGATGTCGAGCAGCACCCGCATGGTCGTGGTCTTGCCGGCCCCGTTGGGGCCGATGACGCCGAAGACGCGGCCGGGCTCGATCGTGAGGTCGATGCCGTGCAGCGCCGTGCGGCGTCCGTAGCGCTTCGTGAGCGCGCGTGTCTGAATGACGGGGGTCATCCCCGGGTCCTTTCGTTCGAGGGGCGCCGTGCGGCGCCGAATCAGGGGTCGGATGCCGGGGGCGCCGGCGGGTCCGGGTCCTGATTCGGGTCTCCCGCGCCCTTGTCGGATCGCGGGCCGCGGCTCGTCTCCGGGCTGCCGGCCAGCGCAGCGCTGGCGGCCTCGAGGATCGCGGGGGAGCGGTAGAGACCGTACGTGTAGAGCTCGAGGGTGGGCACCGTCATGCGGCGCACGAGTGCGGGGCTCAGGCCCTGCTCGCCCAGCGCGCGGCCGAGGTGGTGCTCGAGCAGCAGGGGCATGAGGCCGTGCGCCGCGATGATGACGGCCGTCATGGCCGGGTCGCTGCTCGCGCGCATCGCGCCAGCGGCGACGCCCTGGTCGATCATGGTGCGCGTGCGCGCCACGAGGTCGTCGAACAGCCTTTCGCCGGCCTCGCCCCCGTCGGTGATCATGCGCGTGAGGTAGTCGAGACTCGCCCGGTGGGTCTCGACGTCGGCGAGCCAGCGCTGCATCGTCGCGGCGAGGTCACCGGCCTCGGTCTCGAGCATGCTCTCCTTCCGGCCCATGATCTCCTCGACGATGCGGGCGTCGCACGCGGCGCGCAGCGCCTCCTTCGAGCCGAAGTGGTGGATCACGAGGGCGGGGCTCACTCCGGCCCGCACGGCGATATCCCGCACCGAGGCGCCCGCGTAGCCGTGGCGCCCGAAGAGGGCGAGAGCGGCATCCCGGATGCGATCGCGGGTCGTCGCGTCGGTGGGAGCGGGGGCCATGACCGCAATACTAAACGATCGTTCAGTCATGGGTCAACGGCTCGGCGGCGCGACCGCGACCGGCCTGTCGAGCGTTGACAGCGTTTCACCAGGTGACACACAGCGGATTTTGGCCGGATTAGCGGCCCCCACCGGGCGAGCGGCGTACAGTCAGGCTTAATTCGTGAACTGCGGGTCCCGATCCCCTTCGCGACCGAAGATCAGAAGCAACAACTTCACTCACCCCCACGTCGAGAGCCCACCGGCATCCGACCTCTCGCGATTCGAAGGAGAATTGTGGACTTCCAGATCGTCCAAGCGTTTTTCATGCTCGGTTTCGTCGCCATGGCGGCCGGCACCCTGTGGTTCTACCTCGAGCGCAATGACCTGAAGCCCGAGCTGCGCTCGGTGGCGACCTACGCCGCGGTCATCACGTTCATCGCCGCGATCATGTACTACGTCATGAAGGACGTCGTCAAGTTCCCCGGCGGCGAGATCACGGCGGCCGACGTCGACGCGACCCTCCCGCTGCGGTACATCGACTGGCTCCTCACCACGCCGCTGCTCCTCGTGGAGTTCGCGCTCATCGTGGCGATCGCCGGCGCGCTCAAGAAGGGCCTGCTGACCAAGCTCATCATCGCCGACATCATCATGATCGTCACCGGCTACCTCGGTGAGATCGGCGTTCCCGGCTCGGTCGGCAACATCGTCTTCTTCGTCGTCTCGTCGGCCGCGTGGCTCTACATCGTCTACGTCGTGTACACGCTCAAGCTCGGTGCCGACGCGCCCGCGCACGTGCAGCGCGCCGTCTCGACGATGAAGTGGTTCGTCATCGCGGGCTGGGCGATCTACCCGATCGGCACCGCCACGCAGGAGTTCCTCGAGCTCAGCGGCAGCGACGCGGCCCTGGCCATCGGCGTCGCGGCGATCATCTACGTCATCGCCGACGTGCTCAACAAGGTGGGCTTCGGCCTCATCGCGGTGCGGGCCGCCAAGCAGAGCTAGCACCCGCCCTTCCGACCCGGCGCGGTCGTGCCCCTCGCGGGCGCGGCCGCGCCGTGGTCGTTCCTGGGGGTTTCCGTGCCCGGACGCCTGCGACACGGCCCGATAACGATCGCGCGCCGCACCGCGATTGAGCGGTGCTCGCACAGTACTCTCACCCCAACCACCATCGGCCGTCGCAGCGGTCGCCCCAGAGAGAGACCCGCCCGTGAACGACCCCGCGACCCGAAGCGCCGAGGCTGCTGGCGCCGGTGCGGGCGGCGACACGGCCCTCGTGACCGCGCCCGTGGCCGTGCCGCGGCGCATCGGTTCGAGCGAACTGCGGGTG
>LNFD01000129.1 GCA_001464255.1 Actinomycetales bacterium Ga0077552
TACGACACGATCGCGGCGAGCGGCCCGCACGCGTGCATCCTGCACTGGACGCGCAACGACGGGCCCGTCGTGCCGGGCGACCTCATCCTCATCGACGCGGGCGTCGAGCTCGAGAGCTACTACACCGCCGACATCACTCGCACGCTGCCGGTGTCGGGGGTCTTCACCGACGTGCAGCGCCGGGTGTACGAGGCCGTGCGCGAGGCGGCCGACGCGGCGTTCGCGATCGTCAAGCCGGGCATCCGCTTCAGGGAGGTGCACGCGGCCGCGATGCAGGTGATCGCGGCGAAGACGGCCGAGTGGGGGCTGCTGCCCGTCTCGGCGTCGGAGAGCCTGCAGCCGGACGCGGGGTACCACCGCCGGTACATGGTGCACGGAACCTCGCACCACCTCGGCCTCGACGTGCACGACTGCGGGCAGGCGCGGCGCGAGTTCTACATGGACGGCGTCGTTGAGGCCGGCATGGTCTTCACGATCGAGCCGGGGCTGTACTTCCAGCCCGACGACCTCACCGTGCCCGAGGAGTACCGCGGCATCGGCGTGCGCATCGAAGACGACATCCTCGTCACGGCCGACGGGGCCGAGAACCTCTCGGCGGGCATCCCGCGTACGGCCGACGAGGTCGAAGAATGGATGCGCGGGCGCTAGGTCGCGGCGCGCGGGGTGGTGCGGCTCTCGCCTCCTCCACACCGCCCTCGGCGCACGACTTCTCCCAAGATTGCGCCATCGCCCTTGTTCGAACATATGTTCGATGAAACCATCGAGGTATGCCCGCCCCTCCGCCCCTCGAGCACCTCGCCACAGTCCTGGCGGTGCTCGAGCGCGAGCCGCTCAACCCCGCGGCGTTGCGTGACCTGGGCGATGCCGAGCTGCTCTCGCTGACCGATCTCGGCGCGAACGCCCGTCGACTGCTCGATGCCCGCACGGCGCTCATCGCGGGCGAGCTAGCCCGCCGCTCGCGCCCCGAGCTCGCGCACGAGGGCCTCGCGCAGCGGCTCGGCCATCGAACGGCCGAAGAGCTCGTGCGCGTGACCACGGGCGAATCCCGGCGCGACGCGGCGACGGCGGTCAGCGCGGGCGTGCTGCTCGCGGCCGGCAGCGCTGAGCCCGGTCGTGATCCTGACCCCGCCGAACTGCCTCCCGCGCCCCCGCACCTCGAGGCCTGGGCGCCGCGGCGCTCGATGCCATTCGCACAGGGCTCGGCGATGCGAGCGGCACGATCTCCTCGGCGTCCCTGCATGCCGCGTGCGAGCGGCTCGTCGAGGCTGCCGCGTCGCTCGACGTCGATCGGCTGCACCGCCTCGCTCGCAGTCTGCGCGAGGGCCTCGACAGCGAAGCGATCGTCGATCGAGAGCGCGCGCAGCGCGAGGCCCGCTCGTTCCGGCTGACGACCCTGCCCGACGGTATGACGCGCGCGACGTGGCTGCTCGACCCCGAGTCGGCCGCCCACGTTCGGGAGCTCGTCGATCGCGCCGCGCGGTGCAGTTCACCGATCCCGGCGACCTCGAGAAGGCCCAGCGCATCGCCGACGATGAGCGCACTCCCGAGCAGTACGCGTCGGATGCCCTGCTGCACCTCCTGCTCGCGGGGGCCGATGCCGACTCGAGCATGATGCTCGGCAGCGGGGCTCCGAGCGTGCGCGTGCTCGTGACAGCGCGCGATCTGGCGCTCGGCGCGGGCTCGGGGTCGCTGGAGGCGAGCGTCGGTCGGCCCGACGGCGTCGTCGTGGCGCTCCCCACCGTGCAACGGCTGCTCTGCGGCGGCACGCAGACGCCGATCCTCATCGGCTCGACGGGGCAGCCGCTCGACGTGGGCCGCGCGCAGAGGCTCTTCACCACCCGGCAGCGGCTCGCGCTCGCCGCGCGAGACGGTGGTTGCCGCTGGCCCGGGTGCGAGCGCCCGCCCAGCTGGTGCGAGGCCCACCACATCGAGCACTGGCAACGGGACGGCGGGCGCACCGACGTCGACGTCGGAATCCTGCTGTGCCGGCATCACCACCTGCTGCTGCACGATCAGGAGTGGAGCATCGTTCTCGCCGGCACAGGGCCCGACTACGAGCTCATCCCGCCCGAGAGCGTCGACCCGATGCGACGACCTCGCCCCATGCCCAGCCGGAGCCGGGAGTGGCAGCGCGCGCTCGCGAGCTAGCGGTCTCGCGCGGCAGGATCCGCGTCGACCCGGGAGTCGTCGGCGTCAGCGTTGCCAGGCTCAGCGTTGCCGGACTCGGTGTTGCCGGGTTCAGCGTTGCCGGGCTTGGTGTTTCCGGGCTCGGTCGCAGGGCTCGCGTCGGAGCCCGGCGCGGTGTCGGTAGTCGGGGGCAGCGGCGGCGGCCAGGTCGAGCCGCCCGCGAGGGTCTGCCGGGCCCGCGCCGTCAGGTTCGGGTCGATGATGATGCGGTACGACCCCGCGAGCACCTGGTGGGTCGACCCGAAGTCGCGACGACGACGCCCGATCGCGTACGACACGATGCCGAAGATCATGCCGAACCCGGCCCCGATGACGGCCGCGGCGATGATGAACGAGAACTCCGGCGCCGGCGAGAACAGGAACAGCAGCAGGCCGAAGAAGAGCCCGATCCACGACCCGCTCGCGGCACCGGCGAGCGCCGCACGACCGTACGACAACCGGCCCGTCACACGCTCGACGGTCATAAGATCGCTGCCGATGATGGCCATGCCCTTGACCGCGAAATCGGCCTTCGCGAGCCGATCGACGACCTTCTGGGCCTCGAGGTACGAGGTGTACTCGCCCAGCACATCCCCCTGCGGCACGGTCGGCGACGCAGCGGCTCGGCGCGAGAAGAGGCTCGGATTGCTCACCCGGCCATTCTGACAGCCCGGGGATATGGTTGAGCCGTGAGCACCGCCCGAGTCTTCGTCGCACGCCTGTCGGGGTGCGCCGTCTTCGACCCCGCGGGCGACCGCGTCGGCCGGGTTCGCGACGCTCTCGTGGTGTACCGCCGCAACGACCCGCCGCGCGTCGTGGGACTCGTCGTCGAGGTTCCCGGACGCCGACGGGTGTTCCTCTCGATCGGCCGGGTCACGAGCATGAGCGGCGGCCAGGTCATCACGACGGGCCTCATCAACCTGCGCCGCTTCGCTCAGCGCGGCGGCGAGGTGCGGGTGCTCGCCGAGCTCGTCGGCCGCTCCGTGACCCTGCGCGACGGCGGCGGCCCGGCGAACATCGAAGACGTCGCGATCGTCGAATCCGGCCCCGGCGAGTGGACGGTCGATCAGCTCTTCGTGCGCAAGCCCCGCGCCGTGCCGACTCCCTTCTCGAAGGGCACCACGCTCTTCGTGCGCTGGGGCGATGTCGTGGAGGATGCCGCGGCCGGCCAGCCGCAGAGCGCCGAGCAGCTCGTCGCCGCATACAACGAGCTCCTGCCCGCCGACCTCGCCACCTCGCTGCTCGAGCTGCCCGAGTCGCGCCGCATCGAGGTCGCCGAAGAGCTCTCCGACGACCGCCTCGCCGATGCCCTCGAGGAGATGCCCGAGACCGAGCAGGTGCAGATCCTCTCCCAGCTCGACGACGAGCGCGCCGCCGACGTGCTCGACCAGATGGAGCCCGACGACGCCGCCGACCTCATCGCGCAGCTGCCCGCCCTCCGCGGCGAGGCGCTGCTCGACCTCATGGAGCCGGAGGAGGCGGAGGACGTCCGCTTCCTGCTCTCCTACGACGCCGACACCGCTGGTGGCCTCATGACGACCGAGCCCATCATCGTGTCGGCCGACGCGACCGTGGCCGAAGGCCTCGCCCTCATCCGCCGCCACGAGCTCGCCCCGGCGATCGGCGCCGCGATCTGCGTGACGCTGCCCCCGTACGAGCCGCCGACCGGGCGCTTCCTGGGCATGGTGCATTTCCAGCGGATGCTCCGCTACCCGCCGCACGAGCGCCTGGGCACCCTGCTCGACCACAGCGTCGAGCCCGTGAGCCCCGAGACGTCCGCGGCCGAGGTGTCGCGCCGCCTCGCGAGCTACGACCTCGTCTCGTTGCCTGTCGTCGACGAGAACCACCGGCTCGTGGGCGTCGTGACGATCGACGACGTGCTCGACTACCTGCTGCCCGACGACTGGCGCAGCGCCGACACGGATGCGGCCCCTGTCACCCCCCGCAAGCGCGGGCTGACCCCGGCGAGGAGGTCAGGACATGGAGCGCCGTGACGACGCGCGCCGCTCCGGCGCCCGGCGCGGCCGCTCCGACATCCGCCTCGACTCGCCGAAGGGCATGCGCACCCCGCTCGTGCCGCGCTTCGGCGGCGGCAACGACCGCATGGGCCGCTTCTCCGAGGCCTTCGCGCGCGGCATGGGAACCCCGTGGTTCCTCGTCGGCATGTCGGTCTTCGTCGTCGTCTGGCTCGTCTACAACTCGGTCGCTCCCGTCGACGCGCAGTTCGAC
>LNFD01000130.1 GCA_001464255.1 Actinomycetales bacterium Ga0077552
TCAACCCGACGAGCGTCAACACGCTGCGCATCGTGACGTTCCTCGACGACCGCGGCACCGTGCGCACGCTCGCGCGTGTGCTCCGGATGGGCAACGGGGGCGATGTCGACAACTTCAAGGCGGGCGGCATGTACACCGTCCTCGACGAGCACGGGGTCGCGCACCACCCCGCGATCGACGGGGAGGACCGGGTCTTCGCCGCGCATCCGCTCTCGGGCACCGCCATCGTGGGCTTCGCGGTGCCGAACTGGCCCGCGGTCGAGGGGCTCGTCGAGTCGATCGCGCGCGAGGTGCCGGAGATCCGCTACGTCGGCTGGGACCTCGCCGTCACGCCGGAGGGCGCGGCCGTCATCGAGGGCAATTACAACACGGGCGTCTTCCAGCTCAAGCCGAGCGTCACCGGCGTGCGCGAGGGGCTGCTGCCGCTCTACC
>LNFD01000131.1 GCA_001464255.1 Actinomycetales bacterium Ga0077552
CGCACGACGCCGAGCGGCGTGCTCTCGTGGTTCTGCCCGAGCGGGTTGTCAGCGAGGATCCCGACGAGCTGCTTCTCGCCCGCCGTCGTCAGCGTCGACCCGAGCACGTTTCCGCCGAAGTCGTTGATGTCGACGATCGCGACCTCGATGCCGCCGCCGAGTGCTGACTTCAGCTCGTGGGCGATCTCGCGCGAGCGCAGCGGCACGAGTACGACCTGCGTGTTGTACGGCGGGATGGTGTTGTGCGTGGGCCCGTCGATGCCCCGCGCCTTCGGCCCGGCGATGCGGTAGAAGTCGCCCTTGCGACCGAACGCCTTCGTCACCGCGGCGACCGCGGCGGCGAAGAGGATGCGCGGGGTGCCGCACTCGCGCAGCGCCATCTCCATGGTCTCGGGCATGCCGAGGCCGATGCCGTGCGAGGTCTTCGTCACGTACTTCGAGAGCGTGCGCGCGAGCGGGCGGGCCACGATCGAGTCGACCGGGTAGGCGCGGCCCTGCGTGATCGCCACGATCTTCTCCGTCACGAAGAGGATGTCGCCGGGAGCGACGACGGGGGCCGCGTAGCGCGTCACGATCTCGACGATGTCCTCGCCGTCCATCACCACGTGGGTGCGAATCGGGATGCGCTCGAAGGCGGTGCCCGCGACAGCGCGCACGAGCGGCTTGCCCTCGTTGGGAGAGGCGGTCATGGGGTCTCCGTTCGGTGGGGCCCGGTCAGGATGCTCGGCCGCGGCCTACTCGAGGTAGTCGCGCAGCGCCTGCGAGCGCGAGGGGTGGCGCAGCTTCGCCATCGTCTTCGACTCGATCTGGCGGATGCGCTCGCGCGTGACGCCGAAGGTGTCGCCGATCTGGTCGAGCGTCTTGGGCATGCCGTCGCCGAGGCCGAAGCGCATGCGGATGACGCCCGCCTCGCGCTCGGAGAGCGAGTCGAGCAGGCTCTCGAGCTGCTTCTGCAGCATCGTGAAGCCCACCGCATCGGCCGGCACGACCGCCTCGGTGTCTTCGATCAGGTCGCCGAACTCGCTGTCGCCGTCCTCGCCGAGGGGCGTGTGCAGCGAGATCGGCTCGCGACCGTACTTCTGCACCTCGATGACCTTCTCGGGGGTCATGTCGAGCTCGCGGCTGAGCTCCTCGGGCGTGGGTTCACGGCCCAGGTCCTGCAGCATCTGGCGCTGGACGCGCGCGAGCTTGTTGATGACCTCGACCATGTGCACGGGGATGCGGATCGTGCGGGCCTGGTCGGCCATGGCGCGCGTGATGGCCTGACGGATCCACCATGTCGCGTAGGTGGAGAACTTGAAGCCCTTGGTGTAGTCGAACTTCTCGACCGCGCGGATCAGGCCGAGGTTGCCCTCCTGGATCAGGTCGAGGAACTGCATGCCGCGACCGGTGTACCGCTTGGCGAGCGAGACCACGAGGCGCAGGTTCGCACCGAGCAGGTGGTTCTTCGCCCGCTGGCCGTCGCGCGCGACCCAGGAGAGGTCGCGGCCGAGGGCCGAGCGCTTCTCCTTCTCGGTCATCGTCGAGAGCTTCTCCTCGGCGAAGAGGCCCGCCTCGATGCGCATGGCGAGCTCGACCTCCTCCGCGGCGTTGAGCAGCGGGACCTTGCCGATCTGCTTCAGGTAGTCCTTGACAGGGTCGGCCGTCGCGCCCGTGATGGTCGACGAGTACACGGGCATCTCGTCGTCGTCGTCGGTGTTCGAGATGACGATGGCGCCCGTGGGCAGCGGTCCGGCCGAGCCCGTCGACGGCTCATCATCGTCGTCCGAGGCGTCGTCGTCGGCCGCTTCGTCGTCGCTCGCATCGTCGACCACGACGACGGCGACCTCGGTCGTGTCGTCGCTCACGGCGTCGGCATCGGGGTCGATCGCGTCGGGCTCGATCGCGTCGAGGTCGACGTCCTCCTCATCATCGTCCCCGGATGCGGCCGAGCCGGCGGGCGCGGTGGCCTTCTTCGCCGCGGCACGCTTGGTTGCGGCGGGTGCCTTCGCCGCAGGGGCCTTGGTAGCGGTGGCCTTCGCGGCAGGAGCCTTCGCGGCAGGAGCCTTCGTGGCCGCTGCCTTCGCGGCGGGAGCCTTCGTGGCCGTCGTCTTCGCCGTGGCGGCCTTCGTCGCGGGCGCCTTCGCAGCAGCCGTCTTCGCTGTGGTGGTCTTCGCGGCGGGCGTCTTCGCTGCGGGCGCGGTGGTCTCGGTCGTGGTCGCTCGGGGGCAGTACAACGACCCATGTCAAGTCGCTCAGGCGCGCGCGACCCGTACCGGGCTGAGCGTGCCCGGCGTCCGACCGGGTCGTGAACCTCGATTATCGCACACCGGGCCGGGCATCATGACCACTGCTCGACGTCGTCTCCGCCGTCGGCTCGACGGGCGCGGCGAGCACGGTGCCGGCGCACGATCGCCTCCCAGAGCGGGCCGACCGCGATGCCCTCCTCCTCGTGCAGCCGCCGCCGCGTGCTCCGGCGCGCGACGAGGAGGAGCGCCACGACGATCCCGACGATGGGAGCCTGGGCGGCGAGCGCGAGCCGCCAGTGCTCCCAGGCGTAGAGCTGCTCGGGCACCGCCCCGGGGCTCTGCGCATCGAGCAGCAGACCGATGACGAGGATCATAACGACCGTCACGGTGAAGCCGCCCAGGTTGACGAACCCCGAGGCCGCGCCGTGGCGCACGGGCGGGTTGTAGGTGCGGGCGAAGTCGAAGCCGATGAGCGATCCTGGTCCTCCCGCGGCGACGACGGCCAGCAGCAGCGCGACGACCCCGAAGGGCGGGATGCCCGGCCACAGCAGCACGACCGCCCAGACCACGGCCATCGCCCCGACGATGCCGAGCACGAGGCTCGAGCGGCGGAAGGGGAACCGCGCAGACAGCAGCCCGATGATCGGCCCCGAGACCGCCGCCACGACGACCATGCCCGCGAGCAGCCCGGCGGCCGCGGCGGGGCCGTAGCCGAGCCCGATCGAGAGCATCGGGAACCCCCACAGCAGGCTCAGCATCGCCCCGCTCGACTGCGTCGCCGCGTGCGCCCAGAAGCCGAGGCGCGTGCCGGGGTGCCGCATGCTCTCGCGCAAGCTGCCGAGCGCCGCGCCGAGCGAGGTCGAGCGGCTCGAGAGCGAACCGGCAGGAGCATCCCGCACCGCCACCAGCACCGCGAGGGCGGCGATCACCGAGACCGAAGCGGCGGAGGCGAAGGCGGTCGTCCAGCCGCTCAGCTGCAGCACCGCGGCGAAGGGGATGGCCGAGAGCAGCTGCCCGCTCTGGCCGAGCGTGCCGACCCACTGCGAGAGCTGCGGCAGCCGCCGCGGCGAGAACCACGACCCGAGCAGCCGCAGCACCGAGATGAAGGTCATGGCGTCGCCCGCCCCGACGAGGATGCGCCCGATCACCGCGATCGGGAGGTCGTCGGCGACGGCCACGAGCAGCTGGCCCGCGCCCATCGTGATGGCTCCCGTGACGATGAGCACGCGGGGACCGAAGCGGTCGACGAGCACCCCGACGGGGATCTGCAGGAGGGCGTAGACCAGCAGCTGCAGCACGCCGAGGCTCGACAGGGCCGTCGCGTCGATCGAGAAGCGCTCGGTCGCCGCGACGCCCGCGACGCCCATGCTCGAGCGCTGCAGCACCCCGACCACGTAGGCGAGCGTCGCGACGATGAGCACCGCCCAGGCGCGTCGGGAATCCACCCGCTCAGCCTAGGTCGGGCGCAGAGAGCTAGAGGGTCTCGTCGTCGTCGGTCGCCTGGCGGAACGCGAGGAACTTCTCGAGCTCGGCCGCGATCGAGTCGGCGCTGGGCAGCTCGCCGTCTTCATCGGTCATCGGCGACCGCAGCGGGTTGTCCTCCATGTAGCTGTCGTGGCGCTCCTCGAGCGTGCCGACGAGGCGGGCGAGCTCGCTGTTGCCCTCGACCTGGCCCTCGATCTTGGCGAGGAACTCGCGACCCTCCGAGCGCAGTCGATCGGTCGGGAAGAGCAGGCCCGTGGCCGCCGTGATGCTCTCGAGCGCCGTGACCGCCGCGGAGGGGAACTCGGTGTCGGCCAGGTAGTGCGGCACGAGCAGCACGAAGCCCGCGATCGGGTGCCCCGACTCGGTCAAGCGGTACTCGAGCAGGTGCAGCACGTTGCCCGGCACCTGCGTGCTCGGCCGCCACACCGAGAGCGCCTCGATGAGCTCATCGCGCGTGCCGCTCACGGTGACGCCGATGGGTCGCGTGTGCGGAACGGGCATGGGGATCGCGTGCACCCACGTGGTCGTGGCCACACCGTAGCGGGCGATGATGCCGATCACGGCCTCGACGAAGCGCTCCCACTGGAAGTCGGGCTCGTAGCCCGTCAGCAGCAGGAAGGGCATGCCGAGCTCGTCGTGCGCGAGGCGCACCGCGAGCTGCGGGCGGCGGAACTCGGTGATGCGGGTCTCCTCGAACACCATGATCGGGCGGCGTGCGCGGTAGTCGAGCAGCTCGTCGTTGTCGAACACGATCACGTCGCGGTGGTCGAGCTCGTCGAGCAGGTACTCGGAGACCTGGGCGACCGCGCCACCGGAATCGAGGAAGCCGGTGAGCCCGATGACGAGCGGCAGGTCGCGCGGCACCTCGTGCTCCGCCAGGACGACGGAGTACAGATCAGCCGGATTCCGCATACCTCCATGGTAGGTCGCGCCGCCCGCCCGACCCGGCCTCGCGGCGCGTGCCCAGAGCGAACAGCGCCACTCTTCGGCGCGCACTCGGCGTGCAGGAGGGGCCTCGCGCCGCGGCTAGCCTGGAACCCATGGCCTCCCCCGCGCTCTCCGTCTCGACCCGTCCGCCCGCCGAGCTCGCGGGCGACGCCCTCGTCGTGGGCATCGCCCCCGCCGCGGCCGGCGAGGAGGGCGTGCAGCTCGTCGGCATCGCGGACGGCCCGCTCGGCGAGCTCGCGGCGGGTCTCCGGATGCTCGGCCTCACCGGCGCCGTCGACGAGACCTCCCGCATCCCCGCGCCCGCGGGTGTCGCCGCCAGCAGCATCCTCGTCGTGGGCCTCGGCCGCGCCCCGCTCACGCCCGAGGCCCTGCGCACCGCGGCCGGCACCGCGGCCCGCGCGCTCGGCACGGCCGTGCGCGTCGCCGTCGCCCTGCCGACCAGCACCCCGGCCGACGTGCAGGCCGTGCTCGAGGGCGCGGCGATGGGCGCGTACCGCTTCACCGGCTACCGGTCGGGCGACTCGACCCCCGGTACCGCATCGATCGAGCTCACGACCGCGGTCGCGGGCGCGGAGTCGGCGGCGCACGCCGCGAACGCGACCGCCCAGGCCGTGGCGCTCGTGCGCGACCTCGTCAACACCCCGCCGAACGACCTCTACCCGGCGAGCTTCGTCGAGCGCGCTCGTGCGGCGGCCGCCGGTCTGCCGCTCGAGTTCGAGGAGTGGGGGCCCGACGAGCTCGCCGCGGGCGGCTTCGGCGGCATCCTCGGGGTCGGCCAGGGCTCGTCACGCCCGCCGCGCCTGCTCGCCGTGCGCTACCGCCGCGAGAGCGACGGCGCCCACCTCGCGATTGTCGGCAAGGGCATCACCTTCGACTCGGGGGGCCTCTCGCTCAAGCCCGCGGCGGGCATGGTCGGGATGAAGTACGACATGACCGGGGCCGCGACCGCCCTCGCGGCGATCATCGCCGCGGCGCGCCTCGACCTGCCGGTGCGCCTGACCGCCTGGCTGTGCCTCGCCGAGAACATGCCGTCGTCGACCGCCATGCGCCCCAACGACGTGCTGACCATCCGCGGCGGCACGACCGTCGAGGTGCTCAACACCGATGCCGAGGGCCGCCTCGTGATGGCCGACGGGCTCGTCGCCGCGAGCGAGGAGCGCCCCGACGCGATCGTCGACGTCGCGACCCTCACGGGCGCGGCGCGCGTCGCGCTCGGCGAGCGGTACGCGGGCCTCATGGGCGACGACGCCCTCGTCGAGCGCGTGCGTACCGCGGCCGCCGACACGGGCGAGCTCGTCTGGCCCATGCCGCTGCCCGGCGAGCTGCGGCCGCTGCTCAAGAGCGACGTCGCCGACATCGCGAACGCCAAGCCCGGCAGCACGGCGGCGGGCATGCTCCTCGCGGGCGTGTTCCTGCGCGAGTTCGTCGGGCGAACGGGCGACGAGGCCGATGCGCCGCGCATCCCCTGGGCGCACCTCGACATCGCCGGGCCGGCCAATAATCCCGGTGCCCCCTTCGGCTACACCCCCAAGGGTCCGTCGGGCGTCACCGTGCGGCTGCTCGTGCGGCTCGCGGAGGGCTTCGCGGCCAAGTAGTAGGCTCGTCGGCGGGCACGTGACCGTCGTGCCGCACATCGGGTCGACCCGCCACCTCGACGTCGGCCCCCGCACGACAATCCTTCGCGGATAAAGGAGTCTCTGCCGGTGTCAGACCAGACCTTCGACCTCGTCATCCTCGGTGCCGGAAGCGGCGGGTACGCCGCCGCCCTCCGCGCCAGCCAGCTGGGCATGAGCGTGGGGCTCATCGAGAAGTCGAAGGTCGGGGGCACCTGCCTCCACGTCGGCTGCATCCCGACCAAGGCCCTGCTGCACGCCGCCGAGGTGGCCGACGCCGCCCGCGACTCCGCCAAGTTCGGCGTCAAGGCCACACTCGAGGGCATCGACGTGCCCGCGGTGAACCAGTACCGCGAGGGCATCGTCTCGAGCAAGCACAAGGGCCTGCAGGGCCTCATCAAGGCCCGCGGCATCACGACGATCGAGGGCGAGGGGCGCCTCACCTCCCCCACGACCGTGCAGGTCGGCGACAGCACCATCACCGGCAAGAACGTCGTGCTCGCGACCGGCTCGTACTCGCGCACCCTCCCCGGTCTCGAGATCGGCGGCCGCGTCATCACCTCCGAGCAGGCGCTGCAGCTCGACTACGTGCCCAAGAAGGTCGCCGTGCTCGGCGGCGGCGTCATCGGCGTCGAGTTCTCGAGCGTGTGGCGCTCGTTCGGCGAAGCCCTCCCGCACCTCGTGCCGATGGAGGAGGAGTCGATCTCGAAGCAGTTCGAGCGCGCCTACCGCAAGCGCGGCATCGAGTTCACGCTCGGCGTGCGCTTCCAGAGCGTCACCCAGAACGACCAGGGCGTCGTCGTCACGCTCGAGAACGGCGCGACCATCGAAGCCGACCTGCTGCTCGTCGCCGTCGGCCGGGGCCCCTCCACGGCCGGACTCGGCTTCGAGGAGGTCGGTGTGGCGATGGATCGCGGATTCGTGCTCACGAACGAACGGCTCGAGACGAACATCCCGGGCCTCTACGCCGTCGGCGACATCGTGCCCGGCCTGCAGCTCGCCCACCGCGGCTTCCAGCACGGCATCTTCGTCGCG
>LNFD01000132.1 GCA_001464255.1 Actinomycetales bacterium Ga0077552
CGCGCGATTGGGCACGAGTACTCCCGTCTGCCTCTCACCGAGGGTGCCCACATCGTGCACGCGAACGCCCTCACCACCGACTGGTCGAGCGTCGTCACGCCGGAAGACCTCCACTTCATCTTCGGCAACCCGCCGTTCCTCGGCTCTCGCACGATGGACAAGGGTCAGAAGGCCGACCTGCGTGCCGTCGCCAAGGGATACCCTCAGGCTGGCTTCCTCGACTTCGTCACGGCGTGGTACATCCTCGCCGACCGGATGATGGCGCAGAACCCTGCGATCGAGGCAGCCTTCGTCTCGACGAACTCGATCAGTCAGGGTGAGCAGCCGGGCATCCTGTGGCCGAAGCTCTACGCGAATGGCAACCACATCACGTTCGCCCACCGAACCTTCCGCTGGATGAACGCCGCTCGTGGCGTTGCCGCGGTGCACTGTGTGATCGTCGGCTTCGCGCGAACAGCACGGACGCCCGCGCTGCTCTTTGACTACCCCGATATCGCTGGCGAGCCCGTCCTCGACCTCGTCGAGTCCATCAGCCCGTACTTGATCGCCGGGGACGAGTTCGTCGTCTCCAATCGTCAGGAGCAGATCAGCGGCGCACCGCGGATGGCGTTCGGCAACATGCCTGCTGATGGCGGTCACCTCCTCCTTGGCGAGGCGGAAAAGGAGGAGCTCATTCGTGCGGAACCTCTGGCGAAGGAATGGATCCTCCCCTGCCTCGGAGCACAGGAGCTGATTCAGGGCAAAAGGAGGTACGCACTCTGGCTGGAGGGCATTACCCCCGCTCAATTGCGGAGCATGCCGCGAGTGTCTGCGCGAGTTGCTGCTGTGCGATCCGTGCGCCTTGACTCAGCCCGCCCTGAGCTCGCCGATACCCCCCACCTTTTCGCCCAGCGGACTCAGAGTCCAGACGAGAGCGTGCTCGTGATTCCGTCCGTCTCATCGGAGCGACGCGACTACGTTCCGATGGAACTTCTGACGCCTGGCACCGTTGTGACGAACCTCTGCCTCGCGATCCCCGGAGCACCAGCAGAACTGTTCGCACTGCTCACGAGCCGGATGCACATGGACTGGCTCCGCGTCGTCGGCGGTCGACTCAAGAGTGACCTTCGCTACTCGAAGGATGTCGTATACAACAACTTCGTGCTCCCCCCAGTCGATGAGGGTCAGCGTGCCACGCTCGCCGAGCTTGGCCAGAGCATCCTGAACGCACGAGCGCTCTACCCGGATTCCACGCTTGCCGACCTGTACGACCCCACCACGATGCCCTCCGAGCTGCGCAAGGCGCACAGCGCGAACGACGATTACGTCGACCGGCTCTACCGCGATCAGGGATTCACCTCCCCCGACGAGCGGGTCGCTCTGCTGCTCGATCTCGTCAAGGAGAAAGACACCGCGGGGTGAGATGCGCGTTCGTCGACGAGTCGTATTCGCGGGACCGGTATTTCGTCGGCGCTTACGTCGTTCGAGACGATCAACTGACGATTGTCAAGAACGCCGTCCGGAACGCGCTTCGGTATGCGGAAGTTTTCGGGATAGACGCCGGAGCAGAGCTTCACGGCTACGAGATCATGTCGGGAAAGAACGCGTGGTCGCCGCTTCGGGGCAAGACTCGTGCAGCCCTCTCGGTCTACCGGCGAGCCCTTGCCGAGATCGCGGCGGTTCCGGGAGCACGTTCCTTCGTTGAAGGCGTCGACATCCCGCGCCTGAATGCTCGCTATCGCTATCCGCAAGCGCCACACCAGATCGCGTTGCGCCTCCTGCTAGAGAGGCTGAACGAGTACGCGTCACGCGTGGGCGATCGCGTCGTCGTGATCGCCGATGAGGTTCCTGACCAGCAGGCCCACGCCATGAGGATGGCGAGCTACCAGTCGTTGACGACTGGAGGGTACAAGCCCAGCAAGCTCTCTCGCATCGAGTTCCCGATCACGTTCGGCAAGTCGGCCGAGTCTCCCGGCATCCAGTGCGCTGACATGATCGTGTATCTCTACCGCCGAATCGACGCCCGCGAACACCTCGATGATCGCGCAGGCCGAGCCGCCCGCGACTTGTGGACCAGAGCGCAGCCACTGCGGCCATCCACTCGCCGGTGGGACCCCTAGAGAGACGCGTCTCTCATCGACTTTGGCCGGTTAAGCACTGAAGCCCCGCAAGCGGGGCTTCAGGCGAACAACGCCCCGGAAGCCGGTTCGTCGTGCTCCCAGTCTACCGAAGAGCAGAGCAACTGTCACGGGTCGAGAAGTCGCTGGGGACAACCGAGCAACTGGCTCAGAGCTCGAGCGCGACCGCCACGACGAGCAGCACCGCCACGAGAGCCGTGGCGCTCAGCACCATCACGGTGCGCACCATGAGCATCCACGGATCGCGGTCGGCGACCTCCGACCGCTTCACGCGCGGCGTCGTCGCGCCGACGAGAATCGCGAAACCCGCGATGACCGCCCCGCCCACGGCGACGGCGGGCTCGCCGAGCTGGGTCGCCGTGACGGCGGCGACGAGCGCGAGCAGGGCGGAATGCATCGCCGTGCGCTGCCACGAGAGGCTCGTGCGATCGACGGGCGCGCGGCGGGCATCCGGCAGCGCGGTCATGCTCAGCGGGCCAGCTCGATCGCCTGGAAGGCCGTGAGCACCGCGAGCAGCAGGCCCACCGCGACGACGCCCGCGACGACCCACGGCAGCACCGAGGGCTCGGGGATGGGCTGGCGCAGCCGCAGGGCGCGCACGAGACGAGCGCCCACACCGCGAGCGCGGCGCCGCCGAGGCTGGCGAGCCCCGCGATGACGAGGATGACGAGCGGCAGGTCGCCGAAGCTCGAGAGCGTCGCGAGAGCGACACCGCCCGCGATGAGAGTCATGCCGGTGCGGATCCACGAGAGTGCGGTGCGCTCGTTCGCGAGGGAGGCCTGCACCTCGGGCTCGTCGCCCACGCCGTAGACGCTGCGGGGCCGGCGGTCGTGGTCAGTCATGCTTCGACGCTACCGCGCGTCACTCCCACACGCTCGGCGCCGGCTCGCGGCGCGAGGGCAGTGCGGCGTTGCCGCTCCACTCGGCGAGCCAGCCGGGCAGCGGGTGGTTCTGCGGATCCATGCCGAAGAGCTCGGCGAGCTCGGGGATGGGCACGACGCCGCCCGACTTCTTGAGGAAGCGCGCCTTGATCACCGCACGCGCGGAGATCTCCCCCTCGCGCACGAAGCGCTGCTCGACGTAGGCGGCGATCTCATCGATGCCCACGATGCGGCTCTCGAGCTCGTAGGTCTGCCAGAGCTCGAGCGAGCGGCGGTAGGTGATCGTCGAGCTCACGATGACGGGGTAGTAGCCGCGCGCGGTGAGCTCGCTCCAGACGCCCGAGCGCACCATGAGGTCGATGCGCCCGAGATCCATAAGGGACAGGTAGACCCCGTTGTTCATGTGCCGCTGCAGGTCGAGGTCGTTCGGCAGCACGCGGAAGCGCACCGAGCCGACGTCGGTGGGGGCCAGGCGCGAGGCGCGGCGCGCGCGCCAGAGCACCCACCAGAAGCGGAACAGCTTGTTCATGCCGCCCACGCTAGGGCGGTCAGCGACCCCGGTGGTCCTCGATGGTGGCCTTCGCACCGAAGCGGGGCGCCTCGACGCCGAGCGAGGTGATGAGTCGCACAACCCGGTGCCGATGGCCAGCGTAGGGCGCGAGCAGGTCGAGCATGCCCGCGTCGTCGACGCGGTCGCCCGTGAACCACGTGCCGATGACGTGCGGCAGGTGCGCGTCGCCGACGCTCAGGGTGTCGGGGTCGCCGTGCGAGCGCTGCAGCACCTCGGCGGCCGTCCACTCCCCCACGCCCGGGATCGACCGCAGCGCCGCGACCGCCCCCGGGCCGCCCCGGCCGAGCGCGAGTGTGCGCTCGAGCGCCGGCGCCACGGCGGCGACGCGGCGAATGGTCGCCATGCGCTGCGGGCCCACCCCCGCGCGGTGCCAGTCGTGGTCCGGGATGCTGCGCCACCCCACCCCGTCGGGCATCACGGTGAGCCCCTCGGGCGCGGGGCCGGGCGCCCGCTCGCCGTGCTGCCGCACGAGCTGGCGCCACGCGCGCCGCGCCTCGACCCCCGTCACCTTCTGCTCGAGCACCGCCGGCACGGCCGCCTCGAGCACGAGGTGCGATCGCGTGAGCCGCAGCCCGCGCGTGCGGCGGCGCACGCGCTCGAGCGCGGCGGCCGCGGGGTCGCCCTCCGCCGAGCGTTGCGCGAGCAGGGCGTCGAGCGCGCTCCAGTCGTCGCCCTCGCCGAGCAGCTCGGGCGCGTGGTCGACGCTCCACGCGGCGCCGGGGCCCCACGCCGAGGCGAGCAGGCGGGCCGTCGAGCACGCGCAGCCGCAGCGAGGCGACGCCCTCGGGCGTGCGCTGCGCGCGCCAGAGCTCGCGCCAGGCGCCCGGCCCGTCGGCCGTGTGCTGGGTGGGGTCGCCGCGCCCGCGGCGCAGGAAGCCGAGCGTCGCACCGAGGTCGAGGGGCTCGGAGGGCGCGAGCTCGCGCTCGGCATCCGGCGTCATCTCGACCACGCGCTCAGCGTACGGGCGCGCGCTGACGAGCGA
>LNFD01000133.1 GCA_001464255.1 Actinomycetales bacterium Ga0077552
CCTCCCCGCCGTCGCGGGGCCCGAGCCTTACGGGCAGGTGTAGGTGACGCCGTCGATCTCCCAGACGCCCGAGCCGAGCTCGGCGCAGACCTGGCCGAGGCCGCCGAACAGGGCGGCGCCGCCGGCGACGAGGCTGATGACGACGATGATGCCGATCACGAGGCCGATGAAGCCGATGATGATGCCGGCGAGGGCGAATCCGTTCTTCTGGCCGGCCTTCTTCGACTGGTTGAGGCCCACGAAGCCCACGATGATGCCGATCAGGTGCAGACCGATGATCGAGAGCACGAGCGCGACGATGCCCATGGTCTTGCCGGGGTTGACCGGGGCGGCGGGGGCGCCGGAGTAGGCGGGGGCGGGGGGAGGGGCGTCGGTCAGTCTGACTCCTGCGGGGTGGGGGGCCGAGATGGCCCCGTTCGCTCGAATCGTACTGCCCCGCATGCCCCGCGCGGCAGAGCAGTTTCTGCTCAGTTCAGGGGAGGGAGCGCGACGAGCCGCAGCACGACCGAGCTCGAGGCCGCGCGCCCGCGCAAGCGGCCCATCGCCCGGATCGCCGCGTACTGCACGCCGTACTTGGCGCTGAGGGCCGCGTCGAGGTGGGCGCGCGACTCGTCGTCGTCGTGCACGCTCGCGAGCGCCTCGATGACCGGGGCGCCGTCGAGCGGGCGCCCGACGCGGTCGCAGGCCCGCAGCGTCACGCGCGGGGTGTGCCGCACGCGCTTGACCTTGCCCGCCTCGGCCCCGGTCGTCACGAGCAGCGCATCATCGTGGCGCGCGACCCACACCGGGGTAGGCACGGCGACGCCCGAGCGCCGGGTGGTCGTCAGCAGCACGTACTGCTCGTCGGCGAGCGCGGTGACGGGGTCGGTCATGGGTCCTCCGAATCGGCCGGGTGGCAGCCGCCACGATAGCCCGCGGGCCCGGATGCCCACCGGGAGCCGCCCCGTTTCGCGCGGCCCGCCGCGACGGGCCATGATGGAACCCATGCGCATCGGAATGCTCACCTCCGGCGGAGACGCCCCCGGGCTCAACGCGGTCATCCGCGGGGCCGTGCTCACCGGCACGACCGTGCACCACCACGAGTTCGTGGGGTTCACAGACGGCTGGAAGGGTCTCGTCGAGAACGACACGCTGCCCCTCGGCCGGCACGAGGTCAAGGGCATCTCGAAGCAGGGCGGCACCATCCTCGGCACGAGCCGCACGAACCCCTTCGAGGGCCGCGGCGGCGTCGAGCGCATCAACGAGGTCTTCGCCGAGAACCGTCTCGACGCGCTCATCGCGATCGGCGGCGAGGGCACGCTCGCGGCGGCCAAGCGGCTGACGGATGCGGGCATCCGCATCGTCGGGGTTCCGAAGACCGTCGACAACGACCTCGACGCGACCGACTACACCTTCGGCTTCGACACCGCCGTCGGCATCGCGACCGAGGCGATGGACCGCCTGCGCACGACGGGAGACGCCCACAACCGCTGCATGGTCGCCGAGGTCATGGGCCGCCACGTCGGCTGGATCGCCCTGCACTCGGGCATGGCCGCCGGTGCCCACGCCATCCTGATCCCCGAGCAGAACACGAGCATGGACCAGCTGTGCGCGTGGGTGCAGAGCGCCTATGACCGCGGGCGCGCGCCGCTCGTCGTCGTCGCCGAGGGCTTCACGCTCGACGGGGCCGACGAGCCGCACTCCGAGCGCGGCCTCGACGCCTTCGGCCGCCCGCGGCTCGGCGGCATCGGCGAGATGCTCGCCCCCATGATCGAGGAGCGCACGGGCATCGAGACGCGGGCGACGACCCTCGGCCACATCCAGCGCGGCGGAACCCCGAGCGCCTTCGACCGCGTGCTCGCCACGCGCCTCGGCATGGCCGCCATCTCGGCGGTCGACGACGGGCGCTGGGGTGAGATGGTGGCGCTGCGCGGCACCGAGATCGTGCGCGTTCCCTTCGAGGCCGCGCTCGGCAAGCTCAAGACCGTGCCGCAGTCGCGCTACGACGAGGCCGCCCTGCTCTTCGGCTGAGGCCTGCCGCCGCGTCGGGCTGCACCCTAGGCTGGCGGGCATGACGCGCGGCTGGCAGATCACCCTCGACGAGAGCGACCCGCGGGTCGCGCTGCGCGACCTGGACGACTCGGCCCTGCGCCCCGACCCCGATGATCGGGATGCGGTGGCCGACGTCGAGGTCGCCGTCACCTGCTCGGGCCTCAACTACAAAGACGCTCTCGCCTTCGCGGGGAACCCCGGGGTCGTACGGCGCTCGCCGCTCGTGCCCGGCATCGACGTCGTCGGCACCGTGACGGCCTCCTCGACTCCGCGCTGGTCGGTCGGCAACCGCGTGCTGCTCAACGGCGCGGGCGCGGGCGAGACCCGGCACGGGGGCCTCGCCGAGCGCGCGCTGCTCGACGGCGGCACGCTCGTGGCGACGCCCGCGGTCTTCACCGACCTGCAGGCCGCGGGCATCGGCACGGCGGGCTTCACCGCGATGCTCGCGGTGCTCGCGCTCGAGCGCCACGGTGTCGCCGAGGGCGAGGTGCTCGTGACAGGGGCGAGCGGCGGTCTCGGCTCGTTCGCGATCGCGCTACTCGCGCGCGCGGGCTTCCGCGTCACGGCCGCGACGGGCCGGCCCGAGAACGAT
>LNFD01000134.1 GCA_001464255.1 Actinomycetales bacterium Ga0077552
CCTCATCCCCGAGTGGAACGACCTCACGTGGCGTGGCGAGGGCCGCCAGGCCATCGAGCGGTTGCACGCGACCAACAACTTCCCGGAGTTCACGGGCAAGCTGTGCCCCGCGCCGTGCGAATCGTCGTGCGTGCTCGCGATCAACCAGCCCGCCGTCACGATCAAGCAGGTCGAGGCCTCGATCATCGAGCAGGCCTGGAACAACGGCTGGGTGCAGCCCGTTCCGCCCGAGCGTCTCACGGGCAAGACGGTCGCCGTCGTCGGCTCCGGCCCCGCCGGGCTCGCGGCCGCGCAGCAGCTGACCCGTGTCGGGCACACCGTTGCCGTCTTCGAGAAGGACGACCGCATCGGCGGCCTGCTGCGGTACGGCATCCCCGATTTCAAGATGGAGAAGCGGCATCTGGATGCCCGGCTCACGCAGATGCAGGCCGAGGGTACGCGCTTCCGCGCCGGCGTCGAGATCGGCGTCGACATCACGTGGGACGAGCTGCGCACGCGCTACGACGCGGTCGTCATCGCGACCGGAGCGCCCGAGTCGCGCGATCTCGCGATCCCGGGCCGCGACGCGCTGGGCATCCACTACGCCATGGAGTACCTGACGCAGTCGAACCGCGTGCAGGCCGGCGACACCGTCGCCGACCAGATCACGGCCGAGGGCAAGCACGTCGTCGTGCTCGGCGGTGGCGACACCGGGGCCGACTGCATCGGCACCGCGCACCGCCAGGGTGCTCTGAGCGTCACGAACCTCGCGATCGGCAAGCAGCCGCCCCACGAGCGCCCCGAGACCCAGCCGTGGCCGGTGCAGCCGACGCTCTTCGAGGTGCAGAGCGCCCACGAGGAGGGCGGCGAGCGCGTCTACCTGGCGTCCACGGTCGAGTTCCTCACGACGGAGGCCGGTGAGGTGCGCGCCCTGCGGGTCGCCGAAACCGAGTACCTCGACGGCCGTCGCGTGCCGAAGGCGGGCACCGAGCGCGAGATCCCTGCCGATCTCGTGCTGCTCGCGCTCGGATTCACGGGCGCCGAGCGCGGCACGCTGGGCGACCAGCTCGGACTGCCGTTCGAGCAGTCCGGAGCCATCGCACGACAGGCCGACTACACGACCGGTGAGGCGGGCGTGTTCGTCGCCGGCGACGCCGGCCGTGGCGCGTCGCTCATCGTGTGGGCGATCGCCGAGGGTCGTGCCGTCGCGGCCGCGGTCGACACCTACCTGCAGGGCGAGAGCGACCTCCCGGCCCCCGTGCGTGCGACCGATCGCCCGCTGCACGTCTGAGCAACCCGCACCGACAGCACTCCCGCACCACCCCTACCACCACCACCCCACTGAAGGACACCATGAGACGCGCAAAGATCGTCGCCACCCTCGGCCCGGCGACCGCCAGCTATGAGAACATCCGGGCCATCATCGAGGCGGGCGTCAACGTCGCCCGCATGAATCTCAGCCATGGCACCTACGAGGTGCACGAGGAGGTCTACCGGAACGTGCGGCAGGCCGCCGCCGACGCCGAGCGCGCCGTCGCGGTGCTCGTCGACCTGCAGGGCCCGAAGATCCGGCTCGGCAAGTTCGAGAACGGCCCGCACGAGCTCGCCGAGGGCGACATCTTCACGATCACGACGGAGGACGTGCTCGGCACCAAGGAGCTCGTCGGCACGACCTTCAAGGGCCTCCCGGCCGATGTGAACCCCGGCGACTTCCTGCTGATCGACGACGGCAAGGTCAAGGTCAAGGTGCTCGACTCCGACGGCGTGCGCGTTCGCAC
>LNFD01000135.1 GCA_001464255.1 Actinomycetales bacterium Ga0077552
GCCCTCTCCGAGAAGGACGAGGACGACCTGCGCTGGGGCCTCAAGCTCGGCGCCGACTACATCGCCCTCTCGTTCGTGCGCAACGCCTCCGACGTCAACAGCGTGCACCAGATCATGCGCGAGGAGGGCGTGACCGTTCCGGTCATCGCCAAGATCGAGAAGCCGCAGGCGGTGGATGCCCTCGAGGAGATCATCGAGGCCTTCGACGGCATCATGGTCGCGCGCGGCGACCTCGGCGTCGAGCTGCCCCTCGAGGCCGTGCCGATCGTGCAGAAGCGCGCGGTCGAGCTCGCGCGCCGCATGGCCAAGCCCGTCATCGTCGCGACGCAGATGCTCGAGTCGATGATCAGCAACCCCATCCCGACGCGTGCCGAGACCTCGGATGTCGCGAACGCGGTGCTCGACGGCGCCGACGCCGTGATGCTGAGCGGCGAGACGAGCGTCGGCGAGTTCCCCGTGATCACCGTCTCGACGATGGCGCGCATCGTGGCCTCGACCGAGGAGCACGGGCTCGAGCGCATCCCGCCGCTCGGCACCAAGCCGCGCACGCAGGGCGGCGCCATCACGCTCGCCGCGGCCGAGGTCGCCGACTTCGTCGAGGCGAAGTACGTGTGCGTCTTCACCGAGTCGGGCGACTCGGCCCGTCGCATGTCGCGGCTGCGGTTCCGCATCCCGATGAAGGCGTTCACGCCCTCGGAGGCCATCGCCCGCCGCATGTCGCTCACGTGGGGCATCGAGTCGTTCCTCGTCGAGCGGGTGACCCACACCGACGCGATGTACCGCCAGGTCGACGAGGTGCTGCTGCGCGAGGGCCTCGCCGACGTCGGCGACAAGGTCGTCGTGATCTCGGGCTCCCCTCCCGGCATCTCGGGCTCGACCAACGACCTGCGCGTGCACGTCGTCGGCGACGCGATCAACGCCGCCGCCCCGGTGTGGGAGAGCGGCGACCACGCCGACTGACGCGTGACGTCGAAAGGCCGCACCCTGCGGGGTGCGGCCTTTCGTGGTGCCGTACCGGCTGTGGGGCTCGAACCCCGCGACGCGCAGCGTCGGCGCACCGGGCTCGGCTCGAGCCGTCGATCTCGTATCGCGTACCGGCTGTGGGGCTCGAACCCACACGTCCTCTCGGACAACGCATTTTGAGTGCGCCGCGTCTACCATTCCGCCAAGCCGGCTCGGGCCCTCTCGACCCTCGGGCCTCGACGATACCGTAGGCTCTCTGGCGTGAGTGACCAGGATCAGACTGCATCAGCCCCCCGTCGCGTCGTCGTCGCCGAGGACGAGTCGCTCATCCGCATGGACATCGTCGAGATCCTCCGCGACAACGGTTTCGATGTCGTCGGCGAGGCCGGTGACGGCGAGACCGCGGTGGCCCTCGCCACCGAGCTGCGGCCCGATCTCGTGATCATGGACATCCGCATGCCGCAGCTCGACGGCATCGAGGCCGCCAAGCGCCTGAGCGAGAACCACATCGCGCCGGTCGTGCTGCTGACGGCCTTCAGCCAGAAGGAGCTCGTCGAGCAGGCGGTCGAGGCGGGTGCGCTCGCGTACGTCGTCAAGCCCTTCACCCCGAACGACCTGCTGCCCGCGATCGAGGTGGCGCTGAGCCGCTACCAGCAGATCCTCACCCTCGAGGCCGAGGTCGCCGATCTCGTCGAGCGGTTCGAGACGCGCAAGCTCGTCGATCGCGCGAAGGGGCTGCTCAACGAGCGCATGGGCCTCACCGAGCCGGAGGCGTTCCGCTGGATCCAGAAGGCCTCGATGGACCGCCGCACGACCATGCAGGCGGTCGCTCAGGCGATCATCGACCAGCTGGGCACGAAGAAGGATGCCCCCAAGAAGGCGTCCGGCACCCCCGACGACGCCGCCGACGCGGGAGAGTAGCCCGCTCGCCGCGCGACGCGCCTCAGCGGTCGCGCAGCATGTTCGTCATGCGCACCGTCGACAGCCGGCGCCCGGCCTCGTCGGTCATGACGATCTCGTGGGTCGCGAGCGTGCGGCCGAGCACGAGCGCCGTGCACGTGCCCGTCACGAGCCCCTCGGTGATCGACCGGCTGTGCGTCGCGTTGATCTCGATGCCGACCGCGTAGCGGCCAGGCCCGGCGTGGATCGCCGAGGAGATCGACCCCAGGCTCTCGCCGAGCACGACGTGCGCCCCGCCGTGCAGCAGGCCGATCACCTGCGTGTTGCCCTCGACGGGCATGGTCGCGACCGACCGCCCGGCCGACAGCTCGAGGAACTCGATGCCCATCTTCCGGCAGAGGGCGCCGCCGCC
>LNFD01000136.1 GCA_001464255.1 Actinomycetales bacterium Ga0077552
CGCGTGGTGATCGCTGACGACGACGCGTTCACGCTCTCGCTCGTGAGCGGGGGCCTCGAGGCGAAGGGCTTCGCCGTGACCGCCGCGACCTCGGTGGCGCAAGCACTCGAGGCGGTGCGCTCGGTCGATCCGCACGCCGTCGTGAGCGATCTCAACTTCGGAACAGTGGAGACCGGCTCGGAGCTACTGCAGCAGGTCGCCGAGGAGTTTCCGTGGATCGGGCTCGTCGTGCTGACCTCGCACCGCTCGCCCGAGCTCGCGGTGTCGAACCCGGAGAAGATCCCGCCCGGAGCCGTGTACCTCGTGAAGTCGCAGCTCGGCCGCATCGACGAGCTGGCCGAGGCCGTGCACCGCGCGATCGCGGGGCAGACGGCGGACGACGACGACCTCTTCGACGACGAGCGCCCCGACGACGACGTGCCGACGGTGACCGCGGCGCAGGCCGACGTGCTGCGCATGCTCGCGGAGGGCGCCTCGACGCGGGCGCTCGCCGAGGCGCGGGGCACGACCGTGAGGGCGGTCGAGACCATGCTCAACCGGCTCTTCGTGGCGCTCGGCCTCGACACGGGGGAGAACGCGAACCCCCGCGTCGCCGCCGTGACGATGTGGCAGCGCGGGGGGATCCGCGTCCGGTAGCGCCTCAGGCGGCGCTCGCGATCAGAACGGCGTGGATGCTCCGCTCGCGGCCAGCTCCGGCTCGGTCTCGTCGGCCTCGAGCACGGCGGCCGGGCCGGCATCGACGGTCTCGGCCGGCGGCGCGAATGCGTCGCTCGCGGCAGGGTTCTCGGTCTTCGCGGCGATGACGCTGCGCGTGAACGTGGCACGACCCCAGGCCAGGTCGTGCCCGATCGACTCGGCGTCGATCTCGATCGTCGTGCCCGACTTCTCGCCGCTCTCCCAGTCGCGGATGCGCACGCGACCCGTGACGATGACGCGCTGCCCCTTCTCGACCGAGCTCGCGACGTGGGTGCCGAGCTGGCGGAAGGCCGTGATGGTGTACCAGTTGGTGTCACCGTCGACCCACGCGTTCTGCGTGCGGTCGAAGCGCCGCTGGTTGGAGGCGAGGCGGAACGAGGTGATCGTCAGCCCCTCGCTCGTGGTGATGTGGCGCGGGCTCGTGGCGACGAGACCGGTCAGCGTGATGATGTCGGACATAGTGGGCTCCTGACGGTTCGGTGACGACGCCGGATCGGGCGCCGGGTGGGCGCCGGCGGTTCGTGCCGGAGAACGCCGGCGCCCGCGCACAGGATGCGCGTGCGCGACCCCGACGCGGGGCGCGAGCATCACGACGGGGAGTCCGGCGGCTCCGCGCCCCGCTGGGGAGGAGCCCTCTTCTCAGCGCGAGGACCAGCCCGCCGCGTGCAGCCGCGCGACCGCCTCGAGGAGCAGGTCGAGCGTGAACTCGAACTCGAACTGCTCGTCGCAGGCACCGAGAGGGCTGCGCGCGACCGCGTCGAGCGCGATCGCGGCGATGTGCGGGAATCGCTGCGCCAGGGCCGCCATCATCGCCTCCTGCTCCGCGGTCGACGGGGCCGGCGTCGGGGGCGGCGGAGCGCTGGGCGCCGCCGGGCTCGAGAAGGCCTCGGGGCTGAACCCCCAGATGCGATGACCGAGGGCGTGCATCGCGTGGTGGACGAGGTCGTACGAGAGCCCGCCGGCCGCGAGCTCGCCGGCCACGGCATCCATGTGCGCGAGCACCGCCGGGGTGCGCTCCGTCGCGGTCTCGATTGCCGGTCGCAGCCAGGGATGCTCGAGCAGGGCATCCCGCGCCGCCAG
>LNFD01000137.1 GCA_001464255.1 Actinomycetales bacterium Ga0077552
AGGTAGTCGTTGACGGTGATGACGTGCACGCCGCGCGAGGGGATCGCGTTGAGGTAGGCGGCCGTCGTCGCCACGAGGGTCTTGCCCTCGCCCGTCTTCATCTCAGCGATGTTGCCGAGGTGCAGGGCGGCGCCGCCCATGAGCTGCACATCGAAGTGGCGCATGCCGAGCGTGCGCTTGGAGGCCTCGCGCACGGCCGCGAAGGCCTCGGGCAGCAGGTCGTCGAGCGACTCGCCGTTGCCGTAGCGCTCGCGCAGCTCGACGGTCTCGTTGCGCAGCTCGTCGTCGGTGAGGTCGCTGAAGTCGTCCTCGAGCTGGTTGATCGCCTCGGCATACGCCTTCAGCCGACGCAGCAGCCGGCCTTCGCCGACCCGCAGGACTCGCTCGAGAACATTCGCCACTTTTCGGTCACTCCACTCGTCGGGCCGCACGGTGCCGCGCGGCCGGGCCTGGGCACGCCGCAGGCCGCCGCAGAACACGGCCCGCCCATGCTAGCAAGTGCGGCATAGGCGGAACCGTGTCCTGCGTCTGCAACCGGATCAGCGGCCGCGGCGCCCCACTGCGGCCGGAGCCGCCTGCTCGGCCTCGAGGCCGATGACGCCGTAGTTCCACCCCTGGCGCCGGTAGACGACGCTCGGGCGGTCGGAGGCGGCGTCGATGAAGAGGAAGAAGTCGTGCCCCACGAGCTCGAGCTGGTCGACGGCCTCGTCGACCGTCATGACCGCGGCGGGGAAGACCTTCTGCCGCACGACGACGGGCGAGTACACCTCGTCCGTCTCCTCGACCGGCTCCACGACCGGGATCGCCCCCGTCGCGACCTTCTGGATGATGTCGGGGTCGGCGGGCGTGATGTCGATGACGCTGAAGCCATCGGCCGAGGCCTCGTGCAGCGAGACCGGGCGGTGGTTGCCGCGGTGCACCTTCTTCTTGTCCTTGGCACGGCGCAGGCGCTCGAGCAGCTTGTCGATCGCGAGGTCGAACGCGACGTACTTGTCGCTGCCCGGCGACTCGGCGCGCACGACCGGGCCGGGGCCGATGAGCGTCATCTCGACGCGATCATCCGGGGCTCGGCCGCCGCCCTTCTCGTGATGACGAGACACCTTGATCTCGAGCACCTGGGCGCGATCGGCGAGGTGCTCGATCTTCTCGGCCTTCTCAGTCGCGTAGTCGCGGAACCGGTCGGTGATGCCGATGTTGCGTCCGGTGATGGTGATGTCCACGTCAACCTCCTGAGCCGTCAGCGTGCCGCCTGTCGGTCAGGCGATCGTCACGCCTCCTTTCCCTCACGGTAGTCCTCGACGGGCTCGTTGTCACCGGGACCTTCGCCCCCATCGCCTAAGAATCTCCAGGGGATGCTCGACGCACCTCGCCGACGCGGGGTCGCGGCGATCGCGGCGGCGCCCGCGACCTCGGCGCCGGCCTGCCGCAGGGCGCGCGCGGCCGCGCGCAGCGTGGCGCCGCTCGTGATGACGTCGTCGACGAGCAGCACCCGCCGGCCTCGGGCGCGGGGGATCGCCGCGAACCGCGGAGCGGCGGCGAGGCGCTGCTCGAGGCGGAGCGCCTTCTGCTCGGGCCCGCCCGCCATCGTGCGGAGCAGCGGCTCGGCGACGAGGCCCGCGCGGCGCAGGATGAGCGCGACGGGACCGAACCCCCGCCGGGCCGCGCCGGCGCGCGAGCCCGGCACGGGGACGAGCACCTCGGCGCCCGAGCCGAGCCACGCAGCTTCGACGGCCGCGAGCAGCGGCGGGGCGAGCACTCGCGCGAGCTCGGTGCGCCCGTCGTTCTTGAGCGCGAGCACCACCGACCGGGTCACGCCCTCGTAGGCGAGGGCCGCCACGAGAGGAAGCGCGGGTGGGCTGTCGAGCGGAAGGGCGGCGCCGCGCAGCCGCGAGCGCAGGGCGGCAGCGCAGTCGAGGCAGAGCGCGCGGTCGGGCGCACCGCATCCCGCGCAGTCGACCGGGGCGACGAGCGCCCAGGCATCGGCGAGGGCCGTTCCCATCGTGGCGCGCCAGTCGATCACGGCGGCACCGTGGCAGAGCGCGCTCGGCGGTCGCCCGTACGGGCGACCCGCGGTGGAGAGCTGCTACTGCTGGGTGCCGAGGAAGGACGCGCGCAGGCCCGTGTTCTGCCAGCCCGAACCGCGGGGCTCGAACACGATGCCGTCGGTGCCGAGCACCCGCACGCCGTCGACGCCGCCGTTGCCGCCGACGATCTGCACACCGCCCTGGGGCAGTCCGAGCGGGCGGCTGCGGCCGCCGAGCTCGTGCAGCTCGACGAGCGACTGCTCGCCCGAGCGCGTGATCGAGGCGACGCGCACCTCGTCGACCCACGTCGCGTCGACGGCCGTCTCACCGTTGAGCGGCAGGTCGCGCAGCTCGCCCAGGCGCACGGGCACACCCGAGGTCTCGTCGCGGATGATCGCGGTGTGCACGAGCCGCGGCCCGCCCGGTCCGTCGAGCATGAGCAGCACGCGGGCGTCGTCGCGCGAGACCGAGAGCGAGACGATGCGGGCGTCGTCGGGCAGCGCCGCTTCGACGTCGTGCACGGTGCCGTCGAGCTCGGTCGCGCGGATTCCGCCCGCCGACGCCGCTGTCGCCGACCACACGAACTGGTAGCCGTCGATGCTCGGCGCGATGAGCCCGGGTCGCTCGTCGAGCAGCACGGGCGGAGCATCACCGGCCCTCACCGCCCAGACCCCCTCGGCCGTGAGCACCGTGGCGAGCGTGCGGCTCGAGGCGAGCGTCACCGCGGTCGCGCCGAGCCCGATGATCGCCGGGCTCAGCGTGCCGAGCGGCTCGACATCGCCGCCGGTCGCGAACCCGAAGGCCTCCTCGGTGCGCAGCAGCACCCGAGGATCGACCTGCGGCACGACATCGGGCGCCCCGGCCGTCCACTCGGGGATCGCGACGGCGTTCTGGTCGACCGTCAGCTGCACGCCGACGACGCCGCTCACCGCGCGCAGGCTCGCGGCGAGCTGCAGTCGGAGACGCTGGCGTTCGAGATCGGTGAGCGAGAGCACCTCGCTCGTGAGGTCGATCTGGGCGATGCCCGCCTCGACCGAGACGGGCGAGAGCGCCAGCTGCGTGCCGGCGGGGATCGCCGAGACCGTGGCCCCCTGCCCGAGCCAGCTCGTGGGCGGCTCGAGCACGGCGCGCACGATGCGCGTCGCGACCTCCGATCGCGAGGGGAACCACCGGAGGTCGGGCACGAGGTTGCGGAACGCGGCATCCCAGTAATAGAGCGTGTGCTGGCTGAAGGCGCTCGGGAAGGCCTGCTGCGAGATGAGGATGCCGTTGCCGAGCTCGGCGATGCGCCACTCGCCCTCCTCCTGCACGAAGCGGAAGGCGGGCAGGGTCTGCGTCGCGGCATCGTCGGCCACCGAGTAGCGCCCGACGGCGTCGACCGAGGCGACGATCGGCACGCTGTAGGTGAGCGTCGACTCGTCGATCGTCGCGATGACCCCCTCGCGGGCGCGTACGAGCGTGCTCTCGTAGGGATTCCAGACGTCGGCGGCGTCCTCGGCGAGGTACGACCGGGCGATGCCGTAGTTGTTCTGTGCGGCCGTCGTCGCGGCGAGGAACCCGCGCAGGATCTCCTCTTGCGTGGCCCCCTCGCTCGGCCCCGATGGCAGGAAGTCGACGTCGACGTCGACGCCCGTGTCGAGGTCGCCGCCGAGCTCGACCCCGCCCGAGAACGGCACCGAGACGCAACCCGCCAGCAGCAGGGCGGGCACGACGGCGAGCACCGTCACCAGCCGACTCAGGCGATGGGGGCGCCGGATGCCCCGCGCACGGTCACGCATCGTCGCCCCCTCCTCCGGCCTCGAGCGCGGCGGCATCGATCGGATCGATGGGGGGCAGCTCGATCGGCGAGTGGGCGATGCTCGACCCGCGCTCGCGGGGCAGGGTCAGCCGGAAGCACGTGCCCTCCCCCGGCACCGACCAGACGTCGATGTTGCCGCCGTGCAGCTGCGCGTCCTCCGTCGCGATCGCGAGGCCCAGGCCCGTACCGCCCGTCGTGCGCTGGCGCGAGGGGTCGGCCCGCCAGAATCGGTCGAAGACGCGCTCGAGCTGTGCGGCATCCATGCCCACGCCGTAATCGCGCACCGCGATGGCCACGGCCTCGCGGTCGCTGTCGACGTAGACGACGATCGGGCGGCCCTCGCCGTGGTCGACGGCGTTGCCGAGCAGGTTCTGCAGGATGCGGCGGATGCGGCGCGACTCGACTTCGGCCTCGAAGTACCCGCCGGGGGCCACCAGGCGCAGCTCGCTGCCCTTCTCCTCGGCGAGCGGGCG
>LNFD01000138.1 GCA_001464255.1 Actinomycetales bacterium Ga0077552
GAGCTGGATGCGCCGCACCCGCCGCGACGAGCGCGCCTTCCTCGAGCGGCTCGTGCAGGTGCGGGCGGCGCTCGCCGGATAGCGTGAACCTGTGCGCCGCCCTCTCATCATCGTCTCGATCGTTCTCGCCGCCCTGCTCGTCCTGACGGGTGCGGTCGCTGCGGGTCTCGCCATCGCGTCGACGCTCGTCGCCGCAGTCACCGGCGGCGAGGGCGCGGGCGAGCGCCAGGCGGCCGACGACGGCGGGTTCGAGACACCGGGGATTGAAGAAGATGCCGACTTCGGCACCGTCGAGGTCTACGACGTGCTCGAGGATGGAACGCTCTCCCCGGCCGCGAGCGGTACTGCCGGGGAGGTCTGGGCTCTGTTCGTGGGACTCGTGGGGCAGGATGCGGCCGGCAGCAGCATCCTGCAGTTCAAAGCGGGTGACGCGCCCGACAGCGACACGCTCGCCTACGTGTACCAAGACCGCGACCCGCAGTACTGGACCCTCGTCATCAACCTCGCGACCGCCGATGACCCCGAGCTGCTCGTCGCGACGCTCGTGCACGAGTACGCGCACGTGTTCTCGTACGCGCCGGCCGAGTTCGACGCGAAAGCCGTCTCGTGCCCGACCTTCGAGGTCGTCGAGGGCTGCGCTGAGCCCGATTCGTACCTGTGGGCGTTCTACGACGCCTTCTGGTCGGGCTACGACGAGCACCCCGACCTCGAGAACGTCGACGCCGACATCGCGTACGAGTTCTACCTCGCGAACGAGGAGGACTTCGTTAGCGACTACGCGGCCACCAACATCGGCGAGGACTTCGCGGAGAGCTTCATGACCTTCGTGCTCGAAGAGTCGTGGTCGGCCGTGAGCACGACGGGCGCGAAGCTCGAGTTCTTCACCGACTACCCCGAGCTCGTCGCGCTGCGCGAGCAGATGCGTGCGGCCGCCGCCGGCGAGCTGGGTCTCTAGCGCGGGATGCTCACCCGAGCTCGCGCCGCATGACGAGCCGGCGCGTGGTGGGGTGGGTGACCTCGGCGAACCCGGCTGCGAGGAACGGCCCGACCGGCCCGACGCTCAGCTCGTCCCAGGTGATCTCGGCGCCGCCCGTCAGCATGGGGTAGCCCTCGATCGCGCGGGCGCCGCGCTCGCGCGCGTGCTCGACCGCGGCGGCGACGAGCGGGTAGGTGGATGGCCCAGACCGTGGGGTCGTCTTTCGACTCGAGCCGGCCGGCCCACGGCACGGGCGAGCCGCGCAGGCGGCGGAACGCGGTGCGAGCATTCACCGCCGCCCAGGCGGCCGGTTCGTCGTCGACGTACGCGACGAGGCCCGCGGTGCGGGAGGGGTCGCGCTCGACCGGGTCGTCGCAGCCCACGGCCTCACGCAGCACGGCGGCGCGCTGCTCCACCGGTAGGGCGTACCACTCGCGGTCGCCGAGGCGCTGGCGCGTGCACTGGCAGCGGCCCGCGGTGCCGGTGAGGATCGCCTGCAGGTCGTCCCAGCTCGCCTCGCTGGCGGCGACGACGGGGATGCTGGGCTCGGCCATGCGCGCCAGGCTAGCGCGCGGGGTGGAACGATGTGCTCATGACCCCCGAGCCTCGAGCGACCCGCTGGTGCGTGATCACGGGAGGGCCCAGCTGCGGCAAGTCGACCATGGTGCGCGCGCTCGCCGCCCTGGGTCACCGCACGACGCACGAGGAGGCGCGGCACTACATCGATCTGCAGCGCATCGAGGGCCGCACGATCGAGCAGATAAAGTCGCGGCAGCGCGAGTTCCAGCGCAGCGTGCTGCAGATGCAGCTCGAGACCGAGGCGCAGCTCGACCCGGGCGAGCTCGTCTTCCTCGACCGAGCACTGCCCGACTCTCTCGCCTACTACCGCTTTCTCGGGCTCGATCCCGACCCGCTGCTGAGTGAGGCTCTGACGCGGGTGGCGTATCGCACCGTGTTCCTGCTCGACCTGCTGCCGTTGCACCACGACTACGCGCGCACGGAGGACGAGCTGGCCCAGCGGCGCATTCACGAGCTCATCGGCGAGGTCTACACCGAGCTCGGCGTGCCGATCGTGCGCGTGCCGGTGCTGCCGGAGGCGGAGCGCGTGCGCTTCGTGCTGCAGAACGTCGAGATCGCCGCCGATTGACCCTGTGGGGCGCATTCTGCAGACGGTGCTGCCCACGATCCGGCACGACAGACCCGTCGACGACCGCCGATAGGCTGGAGCGGTGTCCAAAGTCTTGACCTCCCTGCCCGTCGGCGAGCGCGTCGGCATCGCCTTCTCCGGAGGTCTCGACACCTCCGTCGCCGTCGCGTGGATGCGCGACAAGGGCGCGATCCCGTGCACCTACACGGGCGACCTCGGTCAGCCCGACGAGCCCGACGTGTCGGCCGTTCCCGGCCGTGCGAAGGAGTACGGCGCTGAGATCAGCCGCCTCGTCGACGCCAAGGCCGCTCTGGTCGAGGAGGGCCTCGTCGCCCTCGCGTGCGGCGCGTTCCACATCCGCAACGCCGGCAAGACCTACTTCAACACCACGCCCCTCGGCCGCGCCGTGACCGGCACCCTGCTCGTGCGCGCGATGAAAGACGACGGCGTCGAGATCTGGGGCGACGGCAGCACCTACAAGGGCAACGACATCGAGCGCTTCTACCGCTACGGACTGCTCGCCAACCCGCGCCTGCGCATCGACAAGCCGTGGCTCGACGCCGACTTCGTCACGGAGCTTCGTCGCCCACGGGTTCCCCTACCGCGACTCGGCCGAGAAGGCCTACTCGACCGACGCGAACATCTGGGGGGCGACGCACGAGGCGAAGACGCTCGAGCACCTCGACGTCTCGCTCGAGACGGTCGAGCCGATCATGGGCGTTCGATTCTGGGATGCTGCGGTCGAGATCGCGACGGAGGACGTGCGCGTAACCTTCGTCGAGGGTCGGCCGACCGCGCTCAACGGCGTCGAATTCGCGGATGCGGTGCAGCTCGTGCTCGAAGCGAACCGCATCGGCGCGACCAGATCGAGAACCGCATCATCGAGGCGAAGAGCCGCGGCATCTACGAGGCTCCCGGCATGGCCCTGCTGCACATCGCCTACGAGCGGCTGCTGAACGGCATCCACAATGAAGACACGATCGCCAACTACCACGCCGAGGGTCGTCGTCTGGGCCGCCTCATGTACGAGGGCCGGTGGCTCGACCCGCAGTCGCTCATGCTGCGTGAGAGCATCCAGAAATGGGTGGGGTCGGCCGTGACCGGCACCGTCACGCTGCGGCTGCGCCGCGGCGACGACTACACGATCCTCGACACGAGCGGCCCCGGTCTGTCGTACTCGCCCGAGAAGCTCTCGATGGAGCGCGTGGGCGACGCCGCCTTCGGCCCGACCGACCGCATCGGCCAGCTCACGATGCGCAACCTCGACATCGCCGACTCGCGCGCGCGGCTCGAGCAGTATGCCGCGCAGGGCATCATCGGCGGCGCGACCGCCGCGCTCGTCGGCCGCATCACGGCGGGGGAGTCGGACGAGGTCGTCGAGCACGCGGTTCCGATGACGGCCGAGCGCGAGGCCCTCGCCGAGGCGATCGACGCCGCCGGCGAGAGCGCCGCGTTCGACTTCGGCACCGACTAGCGGCTAGGCCCGGGCGAAGGCCCGCACGGGCGAGTCGGCGAGCACGAACCGCGTCGGCGCGACCGCGGCGAGCACCGTGAGTACGAGCGCGCTCGCGAACACGAGGCCGACGAGGGGCAGCGGCACCGCGAGCGTCACGACGCGTGAGGTGAGCGCGACGGCGATGACGCTCTGCGCCCCGACCCAGCCGAGCAGCGTGCCGAGCGCGAGTCCCGAGAGCGCGGCGGCGAGGCTCAGCACGGCCGACTCGACGACAACCGCGGCTGCCGCGTCACGTCGCGACTGGCCGAGGATGCGCGTGACGGCGATCTCCCTCGCGCGCAGCCGCGTGTTCAGCGCGACCGTGGTCGCGAGCCCGACCGCCGCGATGAGCACGACGAAGCCGATGAGCCCGCCGATGATCGCGAGCACGCCCAGCAGCACCTCGTCGGCCTGCGCCTGGAACTCCGTGTCTTGATACTCGAGTGCGAGCGACAGGTTCGCGCTCGCGGTCGCCACGGCGAACATCGACACCACGGCGACGCCGATGAGCACGCCGAGGGCGGCGCGCGCGGTGCGAGCCGGATGCTCGGCCAGGGTGCGCCGCGCCAGCGCGGCGGGCCCCGTGCGCGGTAGCGCAGCCGCGAGCACGGCCATGACGCGCGGCAGCAGGCCGTTCGCGCCCGCGAGCACCCCGATCACGAGCACGGTGCCCGCGATGATGCCGAGGAACGCGGCGACCGGCGTCACGACCCCCGCGACGGCCGTGAGGGCCAGCAGGGCGAGGCCCGTGACCAGCGCGGCGGCCGCGCCCCGGCCGAGGTGGACGCGGTCGTCGCCGCCGGCCTCCTGCGTGCCGGCGAGCCCGAGCGCTTGAACGGGCTCGGCCGCGAGCACGGCTGCCGAGCCGCGCCAGGCCGCGATGCCCGTGCAGACCTGCAGGGCGAGCAGCGGCACGACGACGAGCGGGTCGACGAGGTCGGCGGGCTCGGCGCCGGCGAGCATCCCGGTGCCGGAAGAGGCGAGGGCGAGCACCCCGAGGGCGGCGCCGGCGGCGAGCGCGGCACCGAGCGCCGTCGCCCCGAGCGAGAGGCGCAGTCCGTCGCGGGCGATGCGCCGCCGCTCGTCGAGAGCCGAGGCCCCGAGCAGCCGGCGCAGGGCGATCTCGCGGATGCGCGAGGCCGTCACGAGCGCGAAGGCGTTGGTGACGACGACCGTCGCGACGACGAGCGCCACGATGAGGAAGCCGAGCCCGAGCACCCCCAGCACGAGGTCGGCGGTCTCACCCTGCCCGAAGGGGGTCTGCACGAGCCCCGTGCGCAGTAGCGCCATGACCGAGGTGAGCAGCACGATGTACATCGCGCTGAGGGTGACCGTTGTGACGGCCGCGAGGGTTCCGCCCCGGCCGGTCATCGGGTGGCCTCGGACGACTCGGCGTCGAGAGCGTCGGCGAGCATGAGGGCCGAGATCTCGGCGGGTGTCGACCGCCCCAGCTCGGCCACGAGCCGGCCGTCGCGGATGGAGAGCACCCGGTCGGCGGCGCTCGCGGCGCGCGGGTCGTGGGTGACCATGATGATGCCGCACCCGCTCTCGTGGGCGAGCTCGGTCAGCAGTCGTAGCACCTCGCCGCCCGTCGCGAGGTCGAGGTTGCCGGTCGGCTCGTCGGCGAAGACCACGGCGGGGCGGTGCGCGAGGGCGCGGGCGATCGCCACGCGCTGCTGCTGGCCGCCCGAGAGCTCGTGCGGGCGCCGCTCGAGCAGGGCGGCGAGTCCGAGTCGGTCGATCAGCTGCTGCACCCACGCCTCGTCGGTCGCGCGCCGCTGGCGGCCGAGAGTCTCGGGCAGGCGGATGTTCTCGATCGCCGTAAGCCCCGGCAGCAGGTTGAACGCCTGGAAGATGAAGCCCATGCGCTCGTGCCGGAGGGCTGCGAGCTCGGGCTCGTCGAGATCGGTCAGCAGGGAGCCGTCGAGTTCGACGTCGCCCCACGTGGGGGAGTCGAGACCGGCGAGCAGATACATGAGCGTC